>JAVRPF010000030.1:0-6582 GCA_032162385.1 Mycobacterium sp. | reverse complement strand
GCCCTGGCGGCAATAGCACCACCGGCACGGGCGGTCACGGCGGCAACGGCGGAACGCCCGCAGGCCCGGCTGGCAGCGGTGGCACGGGCGGCGCGGGTAACGGGCAATCGGGGACGTCCGGCTGAAGCCAGCTCAACGCGGCTCTCGGCGATGTGTTGTGCTCACGTAACAGTGACTCCCGTGAGCTGCTGAGACACCGTTCACATGCCTACCGCAGTCGTCACCGAGTTGGGGAAGACTCTGCGCCAGAATGAGTCCTCGGTGTTCGCCGGCTGGCTGCTGGACCGTATCGCCGCCGGCTTCGACTATGTGTGCGTCGAGGACCCCGACGACCTGGCGGCAGTGCAGCGCGGCCTGACCATCACCGGGCAGACCAAGACCGGGCGCCGCGGCGCGCACGGCGGCAACCGCGCCCCGGTGATCGGGTTCTCCAACACCGCACGCCGCCACCAGCTGCGGGCCGACGTCGACGACGTCGAGGCTGAGATGGCGGCCGCGGCTGCGGCGATCGGCGAGATGGACCGTGAACTGGATGCGCTGCACACCCGCCGCGACGCCCACCGCTACGTCGCCGACACCACCTGGTCGGGCATCGACGTCGCCGCGGCGGCCGAGCGCATCAATGCCGCCGTCGCGCAGCGTGCCGAGCTCGCGGCCGGCGGCGGGGAAGCCACCCAGGTCAGTGCCCGCCGAGACGAGCTACGCGCACGCCGGGAAAGTGCCGCGCGGATCCGTCATCTGGCTGAAGCAGACCTCGAGCGACTCGCCGAGGACCTCGAGAGGTTGCAGGCTCGGGGGGAGGATCTGGCCGGCGAGCTCGAGGCGCTGCCCAGGGAGGACGTCCTCACACCGCAGCTGGCGGCCCGGCTCGACGACGAACTGGCCGCGGCCGCCGGCGATAACGTCACCGCCGCCGGATTCGACGATGCCCTGGCCCGGCTGACCGCGGCGCTGTCCACCAAGACCGACACCGCCCGCGCCGCGGCCGCGCGCGCCGCCAAGATGCTCACCGCGACCTTCGAGGCGTTCCAACGGCAGTGGCCGCGACCCGATCTGGGCACCGACGTGTCCGCTTACCCCGGCTACCGCGACATCCTCGACGACCTCAACGCCCAGGGGCTGCACCAGCGTCGCGCCATCTTCGTCCGCGACGTCAACGACTGGACCGGTATCGATCTGCTGCGTCTGCACGGCGCCTACGAAGAGGCCGTCGAAGAGATCGAATCCCGGCTGGGCCCCATCAACGACATCCTGGCCACGCTGGCGTTCGGCGCCGGCGCGGACCGGCTGCACATCACGCTGCGCCGCACCGACACCGCGGACGTCGCCGCGTTCCGCAAGGAACTCAAGGCCCTGGCCGGGGCCAGCACCGCATCCGGTGACGACGAAGCCAAAGTGCACGAACGGTTCCTCAAGCGGCCCGTTCATCAACCGAATCCGCAAGTCCGAGAGCACCTCTGAGCGTGACTATTACCTCGATGTGCGCCGACACGTCTACATCGAGGCCGAACGCCGCGACACCGCCGGCGCCACGTTGAACGTCTATGCCAGCCTGGCCGGAAAGTCTGGCGGTGAATCCCAGGAACTCATCGCCTTCATCGTCGGTGCAGCGCTGCGCTACCAGCTCGGCGACACCCAATGGCCCCGCTACGCGCCGGTCATCCTCGACGAGGGCTTCATCAAGTCCGATGCCGCCTTCGCCGGGCGCGCGGTGGCCGCCTGGAAGGGACTCGGTTTCCAACTGGTCATCGGCGCACCCGACGACAAGGTCAACAGCATCGAACCCCACGTCGACCGCATCTTGTGCGTCACCAAGAACAGCAACCACCGCTCCCACCTCACCGCGCTCACCGACGACGCCCCGCCCCCACCCGCGAGTGCCCGAGTGCGCACCACCAAGGCTCGGAGGCGGTCGTGAACACCGACGAGACATGGCTGGCGACGGTGGCTGGGAAGGTCACCGAGCAGCACGACCGCGCCGAGGACATCATCGCCCGCGCAGCCGCCTCGGCCGACAAGATGCGCGGCGAGGCCCAGGCCATCGCGGAGCGGGCAGCAGATCTGGCCGCGGAGAACCCCGACGTCGCCGCCGTGTGGACCAGGCTTGCGGCCGGCGACTGAGGCCATGGCCGAAGGCAGTTCGTCGCTGGCACGCATCATGACCGGCCTACGGAACTGGGTGGCGGCCACCGCCGGCGACATCGCGGTCACCCAGGCCGACGTCGCTACGGCCGACGCCGACGCGCGTCGGCGCATCGCCGAGATCCGCGCCACCGGCGGGCACGACCAAGACGCCGCCGTCGCGGAAATCCTCGGCGAGACCCGGGCCGCGAACGGTGCGCGCATCGCCGGGCTGCCAACTACCGGTGTGAGGTCGCCGACGACAGCCTCACGTTGTCGTCGCAAGTGGGAGCTGCGACCCGCTACTTCATCCGGCGCCGCGGCACCGACCGCTTAGAACTGTCGAAAACCGAGGACGTCGACGACGTCCCTCAAGTTGAACTGTTCGTCGTCGACGTGATGGTGTTGGAGCGGTATCTGTACGGCATGTTCGGCGATGTCATCCGCGAGGATCTGGGACTTCTATTCCTGGAGTTACCTTGCAGTGCAGACGATTGGGCAAGCGGGTATGAGTTGAGCGCGACGGTCCGCGGCTACCGAACACTCAGCATTGTTGGGGGTGGTCCGGTGGCCGCAGCGCCCGATCCAACGTTGAGCCTGGTGGCGCTGGTGCCGCTGTCGCACTATCTCCGGTGGCCCATCCCGGACCTCAAACGCTCATTCCTCAACTCCGCCGGCGCGCCGCTACTGCGCCACGGCCGCTACGCGTCGGCGTAGCCGGCGAGTTGCAACCTACCCAGGACCACAGCGACTGCGACTGCGGCGTTGATGACGCTGTCATCGGTGTTCAACACACAGTCAGAGGTTGGCGACCTACCCTTAGCCATGAGGCGAATCCTGCTGCGGGCAGCTGTGCTTCTAATGTCGTTTGCGATCGGACTACTCATCGCGGCGTGGATCGTTCCCGGAGTTTCGTTGTCGGTACCGGGGTTTATCGTCGCCGTAGTGGTGTTCTCGGTTGCGCAGGCGATTCTGTCCCTGCCGATGTTGAAGTTGCCCCGTCAGTATGCGTCGTTACTCCTCGGGGGGACCGGGCTGGTGTTAACCATCGTCGCGTTGATCCTCGCGTCGGTATTGACGCACGGCATCACCATTGACGGCATGGCACCCTGGGTGGCCACGACGGTCGTGGTGTGGCTCGTAACAACGATTGGGGCCATTACGCTGCCCGAGCTACTGATCCGCGACGAGTCCGGCTCGACCTGAACAACTACCCGCCGGCGATAACGGGTGTTGCGCCGGTCGTCCGCGTCGAAATTTTGTACCTCGCCCGGTTGCTCCCAGTGAGTAGAGTTTTACTATCGCGTCCGACGACGGAGAGAGCGGTGATGAGAGACAAGTATCGCGATCCGACGGATCACTCGCGGACAACGCAACCGCATGCTGGTATGGCGATGAAGGACAACTTCTTCTGGCCAGGATTGATCTTGTTGGCCGTAGCGACGTTCGGGGTGATCAGCACGGCGGCAGCCGCCGCCTATGGTCACGACGAATGGATATCCACCACGGTGCTCATCGCCGTGCTCGGCGCGGTCGCCGGTGCGCTGTGGCTCGTCATGGAGCATCGCCGCGTGACCCGCATCGAGGCGCAGTGGCACGCCGCACACCCAGATGGTCGCACGCGCCCGCGCACTCCCTAACCGCAACGGCGGAGCGCCCCATCTGCAATGACGTTCAGAAACAACATCGATCCCGACGCAGTCGCCGCGGCCACCTTGCGACCAGCGAGGTCGTTCCCAACAAATATACGGTCCTGAAACCTCAGCCGATCTCCTGGGCCGCTTCCCGTCGACGTTGCTCCCGATAGATGATCCTGGTGCGCTCGGTGTGGATGCGCATCAGGGCGCCGGCCCGGCCTCCGTCGCCGCCGGCGATCGCTTCTATCAACTCGGCATGTTCCTCCCAGGCGTCTTTCGATCGCACCTGGGCGATGTTCGTGTAGTACCACCGCACCCGGTGCTCTACCTAACCGCGGAGATCCACGAGGACCTTGTTGCCCGACATCGCAACGATGTAGGTGTGCAACGAGGCGTTGGCCGAGAGGAGGACCTGCAGGTCGTCCACGGCGAGCGCTTCCTCGCCGATGCGCTGCAGCTCCCACAGGTGCTCCACCTGCTCGGGCGTTGCCCGCTCGGCGCCCAGCTTGGCGGACTCCGCCTCGAGGATGCTGCGTGCGGCGAGAAGCTCATCTGCCTCGGACTCGGTGGGGATGTGAACGAACGCGCCGAGTGCGGGCCGAAGATCCACCCAACCCTCGGCGTGCATGCGCTGCAGCGCCTCCCGGAGGGGCTGCCGGCTGATCCCCAGCGACGCCGCCAGATCTTTCTCGACCAGATGCTGACCCGGTTCCAATTCGCGAGTGATGATCATCTCGACGAGGGCGTCGAAGACGGCTTGGCGCAGAGGCGCGGGCCGCTCGATGGGAGACCCGACGGCCCTCGCGGGGGTTGCGCCGGCACCCCCGGGGTCGGTGTGAGTTGTCGATGCGTCCGCCATGACTCGCGCTCCTCGTCACGTTCGGGGCAGGCAATTTCCCGCGCATTCAGCATACAGTCGTCATCCAATCCCTGAGCTTTGGAGCCCACGCCAGCCCGCCTTCGCGCGGTGCCACGGGTCGGGTGGAATCGTGTCCCCCGGCGGTAGAGGTTTCGTCATCGCGCGGAGTCGGCCATCGAATCATGCTGTGTCGACCGAGGTTGGCCAACACCCGCCGGTCGAGTCCGTGGTCACGCCGTTGAGCTGGCGCGACTGGGTCGCCGCCAGCGCGGGCGGGAGGTCTCGCGGGCGCGTCAGAGCGTTCGTATCCAGCACCTGAAACTGCATCCGCCGGCCATGGTGTCAAGTCCGGCAATCGTGACGAAGTGTCGCCCCCATCAAGGAGAATTGGGTCATGGGGGAATACCGGCACGTAGCCGAGGACGAATGGGAAGCAGGTATGCGTGATGGCAGACCGGGTGATCCTGGTCGTGCGCCCGACCGGCTTCAGCAAGCAATCGCGGGAGCCGATCGATGATCGTTGCCTTCAGCGTCAGCCCGTCGGGCGGCGATGACACCGGCGGTGTCGGTGAAGCCGTGGCCCAAGCGGTCCGGGTGGTTCGCGCGTCGGGCCTGCCGAACGAGACCAACGCGATGTTCACCAACATCGAGGGCGAGTGGGATGAGGTGATGGCCGTCGTGAAGCAAGCGGTCGATGCTGTCGCAGCCGTGGCCCCGAGGGTCAGTCTCGTACTCAAGGCCGATGTCCGCCCCGGTCACTCCGGCCAGCTCACCGCCAAGGTCAAGCGCATCGACGAGGCGCTCGGCGACCAGTCCTCGCCGTCGACGAACGTGACGGTCTCGTCGAGCACTGCGCGCCCGGTGCGGATCTAGGGCATCGTGTCGTCCTCATGACCGATGGACATACCGCAGAACAGCATCTGCTCCGCGGATGGTGAGAGCACCTTGTCGACCGTGATGTGCACCTGCGACCCTGCGGGCAACTGTCCAGCCCCTCGGCACGCAGCAGCACCATGACGGTCTGCAGGTACATGCCCAGGTCGGCCCACGTAGCGGTCGATAAAGTCCGCGTGGCTCGGTGGCAGCGAGGGTATGACCAGCTAGCCACGTGGTCAATGGCGAGTGGCGGTGGTTGCGTCGCAGGACGAGTACATGTCGATCACGGTTGCGTCAGGGCGCGTGTCGTCGGGAAAAGGAAACCTCACTTGCCGCAACCTGGGCACTATGGCCGATGCCTCCAACGTGCGGCACGACGCCATCGTGGTGCCCGAGACGATGACCCCGGCCCAAGTAAGGGCGCTGGCGGAGCGGAAGGCTCAGGCTCAAGTCGGCGACGATGACATGGTCGCCTTTTTTCATCTCCACGGCTCACGGCCGGCCGGCGGTGAGCATGGAACCGAGGTCGAGTGGCGGTACAGCTACCAGGTGATACCGCCTGGCGGCCCCGCTGCTGATACGGCCGGCTGACCACAGCGCCGGTGCGTAGTGGAGGGTGGTGTCGCCTTGCCGCGATAGCGCTTCACTGCCGAATACGGCGAGATCGTATGACGGGTTACCGGTAGGAACCGCGTCGCTTGTTGCGGTGACGGCAGCGGGCGGCGTCAAACCCTACGTGCTCGCGGCTCGATTCGCTGCTGGTGCGGGCGTAATCGTTGCGACAATCGCCCCACTCGCTCACGCTGGAATCGTTCGCGGCGGCATCGGCAAAAAGTGCGTTGGCCATCGACTCCAGCGTCGATAGATGGGATTGGATGACCGACGCCAGCTGTTCCGTGTCATTAGTGAGCTCTCGCGCCGCTGGTCCCGCTTGGATGGCAACGGCGAGCGCGCGGCCTCTAGCCGCATCCCGCTCGTTCTGCGATGCGCTCAAATGCGCTTGCGACGCCTCGCTGCGCGCTCGTGTCGCTTCATCCCGCGCCGCGTCGGCGGCTCCTCTCGCAGAATGAGCGGCAGCGCTGGCGACCT
>JAVRPF010000029.1:0-2696 GCA_032162385.1 Mycobacterium sp. | reverse complement strand
CCGAGTTCTCCCAGGCCTTCGAGTGACGCAGCGCCGTGATCATCTCCCGCTGGAAGCCCATCCCGACCGAGACGCCGGCGGGCGGATGCTCATCGAAGCCCATCGAGAAGCTCGGGATCAACCCAGGAGACCTCAGGGAGCCCGCCAGACTGGCAGTCGTTGAGGCTAGGCCGATTGCCCGATACATTCTCGGCGGCTCGCGCCGATGGGAACATATGGCCAAACGTGCCCTTTCGGTCCGGCCGCGCTCCTCGTCCGCTCCTGCCGTGGGTGGTGTGGACTTCGAGTTGATCGCCGACTCGATTCCGCACATGGTGTGGGTCGCTGCTCCGGACGGAAGCACGGAGTACTTCAACCGCTGCGGGACCGTGTTCACCGGCCGGCCGGCCGAGACGAATTACGGTTGGGGTTGGCTCTCGTTGATCCATCCCGACGACGCAGACCGCGCGCGACTCGAGTGGGAGGTCGCGGTCGCGACGGAGACTGGGTTGGACGCGGAGTGGCGGGCGCGCCGTGCTGACGGGGAGTACCGCTGGTTCGCTATCTGCGGCATTGCAGTCCGAGACGCGAGCGGGAACGTGATGAAGTGGGTGGGTACGTGCACTGACGTTGAGCACTCCAAGCGGCTCGAGGCGGATCTTCGCCGCTCAGAGCAGGACACGGCTGAATCGCTGGCGCTGTTGGAGGCACTGCAAGCGTCCGCCCCGGTCGGATTTGCGTTCATCGATCGCGAGTTTCGCATCGTCCACATCAACGCCACACTGGCCGCGGTCAACGGCGGGGCCATCGCTGATCAAATTGGGCGCACGGTGGCCGAAGTCATTCCTGAGATCTGGCCCGAACTCGACGCGGTCTACCGGCGCGTGCTCGAAACCGGCGTTCCGATAGTCGGCCGTGAGATCGTCGGGCCAAGCGCGGGGGCGGGAGGATCGCTAAGGCACTGGCTCAGCAGCTTCCATCCGGTCCGCATCGGCAGCGAAATAGTGGGCATCGAGGTCGTCACCTTCGATGTCACCGAGCGCAAGCAAGCGGCAGACCTCAGCTCTGCCGTGATGGAACAGATGGCCGAAGGGGTTTACGCCCTCGACGGGCAGGGCCGCCTGACGTTCATGAATGCCGCGGCATCGCGGATGTTCGGCTGGAGCGAAGACGAGCTGCGCGGAAAGTCGATGCACCAAGTCGTCCACCACCAGCACGGCGACGGGACGCCGTTCCCCGAAGCCGCCTGCCAACTCTTGCAGGTTCGCACGGAGGGATTACCCATGCGGATCGTCGACACCGCCTACACACGCAAGGACGGGTCCATCTTCCCAGCCGCCTACTCCGCTGCTCCGCTGCTAGACGGCAGCAACGGCAAAGGCGTCGTGGTGGTATTTCGCGACACCACCGAGGAGACGGCCGAGCGCACGCGTGTCCAGCGCGAGCTCGCGGCGCTGGCCTGGGTCGGGCGCATCCGCGACGCGATCGACGAACAGCGGCTCGTCCTCTACTCGCAGCCGATCGTGCCGCTTCGCGGCGGCCATCGGCGCGAAGAGCTCCTGATTCGGATAGTTGGGCGCGACGGCGAACTCATCCCGCCCGGGAGCTTCCTGCCGGTTGCCGAGAGATTCGGACTGATCGGCGAGATCGACCGCTGGGTCATGACCCAGGCCGTCCAACTCGCCGCCGTCGGGCGGCGCGTCCAGGTAAACCTCTCAGCACACTCGATCAGACACCACGACCTTCTTCCACTGATCGACCACGAGCTCCGCACCGCAGGTGCCGACCCGGCGAACCTCATCTTCGAGATCACCGAGACCGCACTCATGGACGACCTCGAGTCGGGCGAGAGGTTCGCGCGAGAACTCGTCGAGATCGGCTGCGGAGTCGCCCTCGACGATTTCGGTACCGGCTTCGGCAGCTTCACCTATCTGAAGCGGCTGCCAGTTACCTACTTGAAGATCGACTGCGACTTCGTCCGCGAGATCGTCACCAACCAAGCCAACCAGCACCTCACGAAAGCCATCATCGGCCTCGCGCAAGGTTTCGGCTATCAGACGATCGCTGAAGGCGTCGAGGATGAGCAGACAGTCGAACTTCTCCGCCAACTCGGAGTCGACTACGCCCAGGGCTTCATCTTCGGCCGCCCAGCGCCGGTCAACGACACCAGGCCGGCACGTGTGACGTCCATGGGCTGAGCGGTCGGCATCGCACGGAGGATCTTCCGAAACGCCGCTGCCTAGGTCCGGGCTCTCGACCTTCTGAGCCTGCGAACTGGTGAATCCTGGTCGGAATCAAAAGCCAGCTTCAGGCGCTCGTGTCCGCCCTTCCGAATCGTTCGCGCGACTGTGGACTTGCACTCGCGGCCTCGGTCATTGCAAAGCCTGGGCTCAAGAACCTAAGGGAAAACGGCCATGCGTGTTGCTTGAAAGCTCGGATCTTCGAGAGCGGTGGATTTTCCGATGAAGGTAATTGGGGGATGACGGCCCGTCCGCGTCTCCCATCTATGTGCGGGAAGGAACTTCATGTTCAAGCGCTTCAAGAAGACAGGCGGCCTCGTTGTCGTCCTCGCGGCGGTTGCGGCAGCTCTGAGTGCGAACGCATTCACGGCGAGCAACACGGTGAGCGCGAGCGTGTCCGGCGCCGGCTCGGCCGGAATCAGCGGCTACGCAGTGACGAATCCGTCGTATACCTACAGTACCGACGGCACGACGGTG
>JAVRPF010000028.1:0-3081 GCA_032162385.1 Mycobacterium sp. | reverse complement strand
CCTGCCCGCGGAGCCCTCGGAACGTCGCGGATGCGCTGGAACGGCTGCGGTTGCGGTAGCCAAACCAACGACTGGACGTGGCCTACGAGGCCCCGACGGCCTGCGCCGAGCCCACGTTGCGGGCGATCTCGTCGAGGTGGGTCTCCCACGTGCCGCAGCAACCCCCCCACAGGTCGATGTGCGGATGCTGCCGGGCCACGCCGCCCATGAGCTCACCGAGCTCCACTGGGTCGCCCGCCTCGAGGTGCCCAAGCGTGCAGAGCGAAATCTTGTCCATCATCGCGGCGTTGGGTCGCAACACACGCACTCGCTCGAACCACGCGCCCGGCTCGATGGCCGGCATGAACTCCAATGGGTGCGAGCAGTTGATGCCGTAGAACGCCGGACGGTCATCGGCGGTCTGTGCGTCGACCGTCTCGATCGCATCCTTCAGAGACGGTCCCGACAAGAGCCGGCTCGTGCTGTTGTCGAGTGTGAAGGAGACCGAGAGAGGCAGGCCCACTCGCGCGGCGGCATGCGATAACCCGATGACCTCCGGCACGGAGTTGAACGTCATCGCTTCGACCAAGTCGACCCCGGCACGGGCCAGCGTGGCGAGCTGTTCGCCGTGGTACTCCTCCGCCTCCTCGGCGGTGATCGTCTGGTTCGTCTCGTACGCGTCGCCGCGGGGGCCGACGATGCCGGCGTACATGAGTGCGGGCACCTGCCCGCCGTAGGGCTGGGCGACCTCGCGCAGGAAGTCGATCGATCGCATCTGCATGTCGGCCAGCGACTCGCGGGAATAGCCGAGCAACGAGCCCCAGTCCGGGCTGGCCCGGTAGTCGAGGCCGCCCATGACGACCCCGAACCCGTGGCGGGCGGCGATGTCGAGATAGCGTCCGTACATCCCGCGCAGCTCGGTCACGGCGCGCGGGTTGTCGAGCAACGGGAACATCGCGAACTGCGGCAGCTCGAACCCGTACTTGTACAAGATCTCGGTTTCCTGGCCGCCCTCGGTGAGATAGTTCAGCCCTGGTTGCCGGTTCGGGAACTTCGCGGCCATGATGGTTGCCTCTCCGAACCTGCGCACTCGCTGTGAGCAAATTCAGACTAGGCGCGGACCTGGCGCCGGTAGGTGAGTTTGTCGAACTCCCGGCCATATTCGTCGACGGCCACGACGTCCATTTCGCTGACGAAGACGCCCGGCCGCACGTCGACACGGATGAAGGCATAGCTGCGAGACCGCACCCGCGACCAGCCGACCGCCTCGTCTTGCTTTCCGCCTTCGGCGGTCCAGACGTAGCTGTTGGGCACGAAGGTGTCGGCGACCTCATTCCCACGGTAACTTTCCAGCTCACCAGGCTGAAAGTCGTACCGTGGCCGCCCGCCGCATCCGACCGTGTAGTAGACGGTGCCGTCGGTTTCGGGGTAGACCACCGCGTTGTCGCCGGCGACCGTCGTTGGCGTGTTGGCGCGGATGGGGTCGGTGCGTTCGAAGACGTGGTTGTGGCCTTGCAGCACCAGGTCGACCTGATACCGATCGAAGAGCTTGGTCCAGGCCGCCCGTACTCCACCGTCACTGGCATGCGACGCGGTGGTGGAGTACGCGCAATGGTGAAAGAAGCAGACGATGAAGTCGATGTCGGGGTTGGCGCGGTGCGCCGCCAATGTGCGCTCCACCCAAGTGTTCTGGGCGCCGTGCGAGTAACCCGTGTTGGCGGTGATCTCGTAGCTGACGTCGTTTGCGTCCAATGAGAGCACGGCGACGTTGCCGTACGTGAACGAATACACCGACGGGCACTTGGCGGGACCGTTGCCGGGAAAGTCCATCCGCGCCAGATGCCCGCCGTAGCCGTGCGTCGGGTATGCGGCCTCCATGTCGTGGTTGCCGGTGGCGAACATCCACGGCGTCGTCGACGCACTGGCCTCGATCAACCCGAAGTAGACGTCCCACACGAAGGGGTTGAACCTGTCGAAGCCGGACGGAGGCTTGCCCGACTTCATGAACTTCGGAGGCTTCCCCGCACCGTCGGGGTCCGCGTACGCGATGTCGCCCGCGAGCACGTGAAAGTCCGGGTTGGACGCGATGATCTGGTTCATCACGTTGGTGGTGTGCGGGACAGTGGGATCGTTGTCGGCCTTGTAGTAGTTGTCGTCGTAGTCGCCGGGAGTGAGGCCCGGCGGCAACAGGGGTGTCTCGTCGGTGCCCTGGTCGCCGATCATCGTGAACCGGAACGGGCCCACCGCATCTCGCGCATTGGGCATCCCGGTCGACGCGGAGCGGACGTCGGTGATGAATCCGTCCGCCGTGCGCCACTGATAGAAGTGCGGCATGCGGCCAGGCAAGCCGTCAACGGGAGCGTGCGCATAGAACTGTTCGGCCCCCAACACCCCGCCATCGCCTGCGGGAATCTGGGTCACCAGGTTGCGGACCTCCGCCTCGACACTCGCGCCCAGCGCCGGTGTCGGTCCGTGGTCGAGGAAGACCTTGGTGCCCTTCGGGTTTCGCGACAACTGCGCCGCGAGACGCAACTGGCTGGAGGCATCGCTGCCATAGCCGACCCGCCGGTTTGCCACCGCCAGTTGCACGTCTTCGGCATAGGCACGACGACCGAACGGCGACAGCCCCACCGCGGCGACCGCCGCCGCTGCCGCCGAGCCGCGCAAGAAGTTCCGCCTCGACACGGGGTGGCGACGGAGATGGGCTCGATGCCACTCGTACTGCTCGGCCATCGACATGTTGGCGGCCACTGCCGGCGGAATTCCGGTATCAGGGATTTCCCCGGCAGTGCTCAAACGATTCGTAGGCACCAGTGGATGCTCGCGCACGTGCCTTCGTGTGGCCACCCGAGGGATCGAACCACCGGGAAACGTTCGGTTAACATCTCGCCGCCCGTCGTCCGTGTTGCGCGTAAGTCAGGGTTTCCTGCGTGACTCCTTCGGGAATGCTGTGAACTGCTTGGTGGCTAGCCCGTGCGTGCAAGCGCGGCAACGACATTGCGGGCGGAGCGCGCGCCGGATTCCTTGGCGCCTTCGATCGCGCCGACGTCCAAGAGCGCGATGTCGCGGCACGCCGAGCCACGAGATCGTCGAGTCGGTGTA
>JAVRPF010000027.1:0-5375 GCA_032162385.1 Mycobacterium sp. | reverse complement strand
AGCCCGATCCGGCCGCGCCACCACCGGTCGTGCCGGTTCCTCCGACGCCCTGACCCATCGGGCTGCGTTGTAGGTCATCGCCTGCTCACCGGCGTCCCAGTGGGACACCGCGAAGGCGCCGCGAAGCGTTGATCCACCCCCCTAAGCTGAACCCTGCCAGGGGTTGAGCACAGTAGGGGAGGCCTCCGATGAGAACGTTCGTTTGCCGGCTGGTGCCCGTCGCCCTGATGGCGTTAGCGCCGATGGCGGCCGTGACTATCGCGACGCCGGCAGTGAGCTCGGCGCAATGCGCGAACGGCGAGTGGTGGGACCCGACGGCCGACGTGTGCAGGCCGCTGGGCGTCGGGCCACAACCGTTGGCATGCGAAAGTGGGCAGTGGTGGGACCCGACTGCCAATGTGTGCCGGCCGCTCGGCGTCGGGGCGCAGCCGCTCGCATGCGACAACGGCTGGTGGTGGGATCCGACCGCCAACGTATGCCGTCCGCCGCTAATACCGCCGACCGCCTAGCCAGTGGCATCAGGGTGATCCCAACGGGTTTCGGAAGAGCTCACCTCTGGCCCGCGCGCCACCTGTCCAGAATCCGACGGTCCCGTTTGGTCGGCCGCCCGGCACCGCGATCGCGGGCCGCGACCGGAACGGCGGAGGTCGGAGGCGGTGCGGGCGTTCGATCGAGGTAGCAGGTCACGGCGTCCGCCGCACCGACCCGCTTTTCGATTAGACGCACCACCTCGACGATCCGCGTCGTGTCACCCACCCGGGCGCGCACCTCGTCACCAGGGGACACTGTCGTCGACGGCTTTGCCGGCCGATCGTTGACCCGCACATGCCCACCTCGGCACGCGGCGGCTGCGTCCGGCCGCGTCTTCGTCAACCGGACCGCCCACAACCACCGATCCAGGCGGGTCGACTCCATAACGTCCATCATGGACTGCCGACCGGCGCCCGTCGCCAGCTGGCGCGGTTGCGCGCGGCTACTTCCGGGTGAAGGCGACCTGGACGTTGCCTTGGCTCAATTCACAGGAATCACATCAGCCTCATAAACAACATTGGCATCAGTATTCAATTCATTCACAGCCAGCACTTTAGAACCGCAAGCACCAATATTATCAACCGCCACATCACGTCTTACTAAATTGCACACCGGTGACGACTGAGGCCGTCGGCCGAACCCGATCTTGAACTCACCTCGACGACCTGCAGTTATGCGCACTTTGCGTTACGCTCGGCGAGCCTCATTGACCTCATGAGACGCATAACTATTAAATAAACTCAGAGAAGATAATTAGACTCATTAGCACCTCTGTTTAACTCACGCCTCATCGGTAAACTCTGTATCGCGACCGAGGGTGGGGAATTCGCCTCGTCCTTGCCCTTACTGGCGTGCGCGCCCCCGCACGACCTTACGAAGGGATCGACATGCGTGTGCGCAAGGCCGCCACGGTGCTCGCGATAACCGGAGCGATCGCCATGGCTCAAATTGTCCTGACCGTCCCGTCTGCTCAGGCTGAACCCAACTGGGACGCAATGGCTCGATGCGAATCGGGTGGAAACTGGTCAGCCAACACCGGCAACGGCTACTACGGTGGCCTTCAGTTCACCCCGGCCACGTGGGCCACGAACGGGGGTGTTGGATCACCCGCCGCCGCGAGTCGTGATGAGCAGATACGGGTTGCGCGCAACGTGCTGGACACCCAAGGGCTCGGAGCTTGGCCGGTCTGCGGCGGTCCAATGGGCATGGCGGCTGAGAGCTGCCGCGCGTTGGTGGCCTGGATTCCTCTCGGCAATCTGCCCCAGCTGTGCAACGTGCTGCTCAATCCCTTCACGTGACCGCGGGTCGATTCCCCCGGGGTTAGCGGCGCTTGGTGTCCGCGCACCGGGGCTGCCGAGCGACGGTGCAGGAACCGAAGTCAGTTGCTACCCCCGAAGAATTCTGTGCACTTCCTCCCGCACGGCGAGCGACGCCGCACCGTGGCCGAGGTGCGGCGACGACTAGCGCCGGAGGCGCCGTTCGTCGTCATGCACTTGAGCTTTCCGCAGCGCGACGATGTCGAGCGAGAGTTGTGGATGGGGCGCCATTGCGCGAATCTCGTCGCGTCCGGCATCGACCCCGCCCGACGCCGAGAAGGCCCGCACGACAATGGCGGCCGAGGTTCCCGTCCTGACACCCGAGCAAGACCGCGCGATTCTGCAAGAGGCCGACTTCACCGATGTCACCGAGTTCTTCTCGGCCTTCACTTTCGCGGATGGGTCGGTTACGCCTGACCACCGTCGGCATCCGGGCGACATAACCTGATAAGGTGAATTATCAGGTTACTCTCCATTCGAAGCTCGATGGTGATCATGGATCCCGAACCAATCGTCGCCCCTTGGGAGGCCGGTCACTTCGTCGGCGGTCATGTCGCGCTTGACTTGGCGAACACGGTCTTCAATCGCAAGGAGCCGATAGCCGACAACGAACTGCTCAAATCCGTCGGAGACGTCAGTTCGTGGTGTCAGTCCGCTGGGCTCATTTCGCCCGCGGACGCTCGCAATCTCAACAGGCATGCCGGCGATGACCTCGTGAACGCGGTTCACCGCGTCCGCGATCACGTGTGGGCCACCTTCGATGCCATCTCGGTTGGTGATGCCCCACCTGCCAAGGCGTTGGGCAACCTACTCAAACAGGCCGGCCGCGGTACGAGTGCCGAGATCGTCTCGTTCACGAATGCTCGAATGAAGGAGTTGGCCGGGAAACTCGGAGACCCGGATGCCGTTCCTTCCGCCCTGGCCCTGCTTGCGGTCGAAGCGCTCTTTGTCTTGCCGGCCGATCGGGTGAGGTCTTGTCGACGGTGCGGATGGCTCTTCGTCGATGTTTCCAAGGGAGGTCGTAGACGCTGGTGCAGCATGAGCACCTGCGGCAACCGGGAAAAGGCCACTCGCCGACGACAAGGCGAGCAGACCTGAGTCGCGTATCGCTACAACTGCTTTCGCATGATCGGTCTCCCTTTCCTTGGGCGCGCCACTTCGACGAATCCAGCTTTCCGAAAAGCGCTGGCAATGCCCGTCATCGCCGTATCCGATCCGGCCTGCTTGCCGGGCGGCGGTTCGATCGGATAACCCTCGACCAACTCGTACCCGTTGTCCGCCGCATCGGAGCAAGCCGTCTGCAGGAGTGCGGGCAGAAGTCCATCGTGGCGATGCTTGCGATGGACGAACACGCACGTGATCGCACATGCACCTTCGTCCTCGACCGCTTTCAACAGAGGGGAGCGTTCGAGCCTCGGGAAGACGGCGCGCGGTCCCAGCGAACACCAGGCGATCGGTTCGCCGTCGAGGTATCCGACCAGGCCGGGCGGCGGAGTCTTCGTCGCCAGTCGGCGCATCGCACGCCGGTTCCCGTCGCCCTTCTGGTCCGTCCACTCGGCGATCGAGAGCCGCCAATGCAGGCACCAACAGCCACGGGAGGCACCGTTTGGCCCCATGACGGCCTCGAAATCGCTCCAGTTCTCGACGGTCAACGGCCGCACCATCAGCTTGTCAGCCTTCATCAGGGACCTCCGTTGTTTATCCGATAAGTACCCGTATAAATCTACTATAGTGGTTACTACGACGCCAGCAACGTATCGCGCGTAAGCGCCCACGCAGTCGGCGGTGACTCAGGCCTTGCTGCGTCGGGACGTTCTCGAAGAAGATGTGCCGGGGATGTCGAGACTCGCCCGGCGGCTCCGTCCCAGGGGCAGATGCGACCACCGTGGCCGCACACACCAAGGAGGCTCAGCATGACGAAGTACCTGTTTCTCAAGCACTACCGTGGCGCCCCCGAGGCCGTCAACGACGTTCCGATGGCGCAATGGACCCCGCAGGAGATCGAGGATCACGTGCAGTACATGAACGACTTCGCCGATCGGCTCAAGGAAACCGGCGAATACGTCGACAGCCAGGCGCTCTCACCCGAGGGCACGTTCGTCCGCTACGACGGGGAGCGCCGACCGCCGGTCACCGACGGGCCCTTCGCGGAGACCAATGACCTCATCGCCGGCTGGATGGTGATCGACGTCGATTCCTACGAGCGCGCGCTCGCGCTCGCCGGCGAGTTGTCGGCGGCGCCAGGAGCCGGCGGCAAGCCGATCCACGAGTGGCTCGAGGTGCGCCCGTTCCTGACCCATCCGCCGACGGTCACCGAGTGACCGGCCGGCCAGGGCAGTGATGGACGAACTACTGCTGCGAGAGCTGACTCCCGCAGTGATTGGCGTCCTCACCCGTCGCGGCGTCGACTTCTCGACGGCCGAGGACGCCGTGCAGGAAGCTCTCCTGCAAGCCACGCTGACCTGGCCGGACCAGCCGCCCACCGACCCGAAGGGCTGGCTCGTCACGGTTGCCTGGCGGAAGTTCCTCGACGCCCACCGCTCCGAGGCCTCCCGCCGCGACCGGGAGCTGCGGGTCGAGGTCGAGCCGCCGCCCGGACCGACCGAGGCCGCAGACGACACGTTGCAGCTCTTCTTCCTGTGCGCCCATCCGTCGCTGACCGCGGCCTCCGCGGTGGCCCTCACGCTGCGTGCCGTCGGCGGCTTGACCACCCAGCAGATCGCGCAGGCCTACCTCGTGCCGGAGGCGACGATGGCGCAGCGGATCAGCCGAGCCAAACGTACGGTCCGTGACGTGCGGTTCGATCAGCCGGGCGACCTGAGGACCGTGCAACGAGTGCTCTATCTGGTCTTCAACGAGGGCTACACCGGCGACGTCGACCTGGCCGCCGAGGCGATCCGGCTCACTCGGCAGTTGGCGTCGATGACCGAGTCCGCCGAAGACACCGAGACAGCGGGGTTGCTGGCGTTGATGCTGTTGCACCACGCTCGGCGACCGGCGCGGACCCGGCGCGACGGCAGCCTGGTCCCCTTGACTGAGCAGGACCGTTCCCGCTGGAACACCTCGCTGATCGCCGAGGGCGTCGCAGTCCTGCAGACCGCGCTGCGTCACGACCGACTCGGCGAGTTCCAGGCACAGGCCGCAATTGCCGCCCTGCACGCCGACGCGCCGCGCGCCGAGGAGACCGACTGGGCACAGATCGTCGGCTGGTATGACGAGCTGCTCCGGCTCACCGAAAGCCCGGTCGTGCAGCTCAATCGGGCCGTCGCGATCGGCGAGGCCGAAGGCGCGAAAGCCGGCCTCGCGGCCTTGGCCACAGTCGACCCAGGCGTGCCCCGCTACACCGCCGCCTCGGCGTACCTCCACGAGAAGGCGGGCGACATGCTGACCGCGGCACGGTTGTATGCCGAAGCCGCCCGGTCCGCCCCCAACCTGGCTGAACGCCACCACCTCGCCCGGCAGGCAGCGCGGATCAATCAACTGCTGTGTGGGTGACACGCAGAGACCGGTGACCAGCGGTGCGATCCG
>JAVRPF010000026.1:0-2797 GCA_032162385.1 Mycobacterium sp. | reverse complement strand
AGACCGCCACCCTCGCGGTGGTAAGGGTGAAACGGTGCGGTAAGAGCGCACCAGCATTCCGGGTGACCGGAGTGGCTAGGCAAACCCCACCCGAAGCAAGGCCAAGAAGGCCGCAACCTGGTTGCGGTCGCGCAGGCGTTCGAGGGCTGCTCGCCCGAGCCTGCGGGTAGGCCGCTTGAGGCACCCGGTGACGGTGTGTCCAGATGGATGGTCGCCGCTTCGTCGCCAGTCATGGTGGCGAGGAACAGAATCCGGCTTACAGGCCAACTCGTCCGCCCGCGCCTAGTCCGAGTCGCGGACCGAGCGGTTCAGCTGCTTGAGCGCAGCGCCGAGCTGTTCCCGTGAGCGCGTGGCGAGGTCATCCTCCTGCTGGTACAGCACGCCGTAGGTGAAGGTGTCCTCGCCGGCTGTGTGAGCCGCCTCCGCCTGTTGGGAAAGATGGGTGCGGCTGACCACGGCGTCCTGGTGGTCGCCGAGCAGTGTCTGAATGTTCTTGGCCCGCTCGGCGACCTTGCCGGCGCCCGTCGCCGCCGCCGTGTAGCGAAGCCGCTTGGCGCCCTTGCGGATCCGGTGCAACGCCTCGTCTCGATCCTCGTCCTGCGCCGCGTCGGCCCGTTTGGCCGCCTTGCGGATCCGCTTGTAGGCCGACCCGATGCTGACCTGTGCGGGCTCCTCGCCGGGTACCGGAGGTTCGGGCTCGGCGGCCACCAGTGCCTCGAGTGCGTCGAGCAGCCGCAAGTACCGTTCCGAGCGCATCGCGGTCAACGACCGTCGCCACCCCGACTGGTAGCGGTTTCTGGCGCCGTCCACGAGGCGCTCCCGGATCGGGCCCCTGACCAGCTCGTCGGGCAGTTCGTCGAGGGCCGTTTGGTATTTCTCGGCGAGCACTTCGGCGTCCCGGGCTACGCCGAGCACCCCGGCGAGCAGGCGCAGCTCATCGAGCACCCACGCGTCGTCGGAGATTCCGAACGAGGCCTCCGACGCCTGCAGCAGGCTGCGGATCTTTCGGGTCACCACCCGCATCTGGTGCACCGAGTCCCAGGCATCGGCTCGCACGGCGCGGTCCCACACCAGTAGCTCGTCGACCTGCTCTGCGATCGCACGGTGCACGGGATCGGTCGACGGCGGCCTGGGTTCGGCATCACCGTCGGAACCGTCGCCGTCGGAATCGACGGAGTCGGTGTCGAGCACCCGGGCGAGCTTGGAACCATGTCCCGCAGGTTCGGCGCCGGCGTCGAGCAGGCGGTTGCTCAACCGGTCCATCAGATCCGGGGCAACGTCCGCGTCCTCCGCGAGTTCCAGCTCCCACTCCCGCCAGGTCTGGGGTTCGCCGTCGGGTCCGGCGGACGCGGTGACCACGTCGTCGCAGAACTCCGCGATCGCGGCACCGGAGGCGTCGAACAGCCATTCGACCGTTCGCGAGGTGGTGATCCGCGCGACGGGCTGCAACGGCCGACGGCGGACGATGGCCAGCACGACGTCGCGCAGTTCGTCGGGGACGATATCGCCGTCCGCGTCGCCCAGCGGCGCGCGCAACTCGGTTCTCGAATCGGGCCCGGCGGGCAGCTTGAGGTGCCATCCGGCGTCGGGACCGCCGGTGCGGCGCCTCAGGGTGATGTGATGCCCGGAAAGATCGTGACCCGGAGTGTCGAAGTACACGGCGTCGAGATCTTGAACCGGCGATCGCTCGACTCGGGCGACCGACGCCAGTCCCGCGAACGACGGTGACACGGTGGCATCGGTCACCGCGAACTTGCGCTCGATCTCGGTGTGGCGGGACGCCTCGCGCTTGTCGGCTGCCATTCTCACCTTCGGGTCGGATGTCGGCACTGGTCGAAATTCATTAACAGGCTGCCACATTCAGGTGAACGAAAATCAAAGCCACCTGGTAGCAGGTGGGAGTCTGTCTACCAGACCGAGATGAATGACCGACGGATCAGCTCGCCCGCTGCACCTCGCCCGCACGATCCCATGCCGAGCGTTCCTCGGCGAACGCCACGCTCTGTTGTTGCCGGAATGCTGCGATGCCGTCGGCGTCGGCGGCCAGGAAGTCGGTGTAGGCCGCCAGCGAGAACTCGCCGCCGGCGATGTCGACGTGTCCGCGGCCCGCGGCCATGTCCGCACGCAGGTCCAGAAGTTCCTCGGCGCTCACCGGGTAGAAGCTGATCCGGTCGAAGTACCGGAGCAGCCACGGCGTGCCGGGTTCGAACGAGGGGGCGTCGCGGGGATGGCAGTGGTTCCACACCTGGGTGGTGCGGCCGACGAACTGGTACCCGCCCGGTCCCTCCATGCCGTAGATGCACAAGTACGCCCCGCCGATGCCGACCGCGTTCTCCGGGGTCCACGTTCGGGCCGGGTTGTACTTGGTGGTGACCAGGCGATGTCGCGGATCCAGGGGAGTGGCCACCGGCGCTCCCAGATAGACGTCGCCGAGGCCGAGGACCAGATACTGCGCGTCGTACACGATGTCGTGTACGGCCTCGACATCGGCGAGGCCGTTGATCCGCCGGATGAATTCGATGTTCCACGGGCACCACGGCGCGTCGGCGCGGACGCCGTGCATGTAGCGCTGGATCGCCTCGTGCGTCGCCGGGTCATCCCACGACAGCGGCAACCGCACTCTGCGACTGGGCACGACGAGTCGGTCCGACGGCGGCAGTTCGCCGTCGAGACGTGCGAGCAGATCGACCACCTCTGCCATCGGCAGTGCCGCCGGATCGAACTGCACCTGCAGCGACCTGACGCCGGGGGTGATCTCGGTGATCCCGGCGACGTCGAGGGACACCAGATGCTCGTG
>JAVRPF010000025.1:0-3649 GCA_032162385.1 Mycobacterium sp. | reverse complement strand
CAAGACGTCGGCCGCGGTGATCAGCAGACCGACCCAGAACATCCACTGGATGTACGGGCGGGTGGCCTGGCCGAGGGCGAAGTACACCGCCAGGAAGATGGGCCCCACCAGTCCGCCGCACAAGAGCACCATGATCTGGGACTTCAGATACCGACCCAACATCTGCCACGCTCCTCGGTTCGCCTGGCCTCGTCCGCCGGCCGGTCTTGCAGGTCAGATTAGCGCCAACCCGCGACATTTGGCCCAGTTGTGCAACTGTTTGGCTGCTGCCAAAGGGCCCGCAGGCCGGGATATCGTCGGTCCGTGCCTCCGGCGGCGAGCACCACACGATCCCGCTGGATCCTGGCTGCGGTCGCGATGGCATTGTTCTGCCCGCACCCAACCCCTGCAGTGTCGGTGAGCGTGGTGACCAACGCCTTCCCCGCCGCGCGGGCCGGGCATGCCATCGGGTTGGCCTATGGCATAGCGGGATTGGGTAATGCCGCGGGGCCGTCGGCGGTCTGCTCACCGAGGCGATCGGCCGGCGGTGGATCTTCTGGCTGCTCGTCCCGTTGGCGGTGATCGCCTTCGCCTTCGGGGCGATGACCATCACCGAATCGTCCGACAGCACGGCGCCCCGCCGCATCGACCTCATCGGTCTAGCCCTGATAACACTCGGAATCGGGTTGTTCACGTTGACCTTCGACCGTGCCACGGTCTGGGGCTGGCTGTCACCCACTACGGCCGCGGCATTCATCGTCTCGATGGCGTTGCTGGCCGCGTGCGTCATCGCCGAGAGCCGGATCCGCTGGCCACTGGTCGATCTCTCACTACTGCGCGACCCCCGGTTCGTGGTCGTGGTGCTCGCTGGCACCGTCTGCAACGTCGCCTACGGCATCACGATCTACCCGTCGACGCTGAACCTGCAGCAGGCTCGTGACGCAGTTCGCGCCCCCCCGACGGTCGTGGGGGTCACCGGGGCGCTCGCCGCGATCTCCCTTGCGGCGCTGGCAGTCTCACACGACTGGGTGGTCTACCTGAGCGCCCTGACGGTGTGCGGCTTCACGATGGGTCTGGTGTACGCGTTCACCACCGTGGCGACGCAGACAGTCGTACCGCCCGAACGTGCAGGCGCGGCGGCAGGGTTGACGACGTCGCTGGTCACCCTGGCGGGTGTCGGCGTAGCGGTGTCGGGTGCGGTGCTGTTCTACCGACGCGAGCGCGTGTCGGCTTCCTGAACGCTACGGCTCAGAACCCGATCCCGATCGGGGTGCCGGGAATCGCGATCCCGACCCCGGGAAGACTGGGCAACTGGGGCGGACCGATCGGCGGCAGCTGGGGCGGACCGATCTGCGGCACACCGACCCCGATCGGGGTCCCGGCAATGCCGATCGAGGTGGGCACCGAGGGCACGCCGATCTGTGGAACCACCGCAGCCGCCGCGGCCAGGGGCTTAGCCAGTACGCCCAGACCGCCGCCGGTGCCGGGGCCGCCGTAGTATCCCAAGTTGGCCAAGATCAGGGTGTTCACCAGATTGCCCGCGTTGTTGCCGACGATGTTCAGCGCGGTAGTCCCGATCGCGGTTCCGGCGCCGACGATGGCGCCGGTCGTGGCGTCCGCGCCGGAATTCTGCCAGAGGTAGGCGGCCGCGGCGTTCTGCAGACCAGAGTTGAGGTCGTTCCAGTCGAGACCGTTCACATCACCGTTGGGCCAGGCGACCGTGGGAAGGGTGACGGTCGGGGCCGTATCGGAGACCTGGGCCGGCGCGGTCGGGGCGATCGCGGCCATCGCAGGGTTCTGCAGAATCTCCGAGTTGGCGCCGGCGGCCGGTGCCGCGGCGGGCGCAGGTGCAGGTACCGGAGCGGGTGCGGGCTCCGGCACTAGTGCCGCTGCCGGCGCTGCGGCAACGGGCTTTGACGCGATGTCGGCGGGCATGGCCGCCGGTTGGGAAGCCGGCGTGGACACGCCGGTGACCGCCCAGATGAGTACGCATACCGCGGCCACCAGTGCGACGACGCCTGCGATGCCGACGACGATGGCAAGCCGCAGCACACGCTCGGTTGACGGTGGCGGTGCGAGGGCCGGAATCGGCTCCGTCAGATCCATTACCATGAGCGGCTTCCCCGATCCCGCTGGACTCCGCCGGACAAGGGCATACGACGGGCGTGCGGCACACATTTACAGTTGAGGCCCAAGACTAACACCTCGAGCAAGCGGACGTAGATCGCTTATGGCTCTTGACAACCCGGCCGCCGCGGACGGTGCCGCAGTTGCTGGAAGTGCTCGACCGCGACGGATTTCCCACGGACACCGGGATATCCGCGACCGAACCGTGATTGCCGGTGCGCAGCCGGCCGCGGACGTCCGTCACACGGGAGCGGCTCGCTTAGATCGCTTATGGCTCTTGGTAACCCGGCCGATGCGAACGGTGTCGGGGTGTGTGCGGACGTTGCTGAAGTGTTCGGCCGCGACGGAATTTCCACGGGAACTCGATATCCGCGACCTGACCGTGATTGCCAGAAGGCGCCTGGCCGATCAGGAATCGCCGGTCGGCCGAACGTCGACGATCAGGAACGAGAAGTTGTCCTCGGCACCGTTGGCGCGCGTAATCTCGATGATCCGGGCCGCGCAACCGTCGAGATCGGGCTGCCCGACCGCTGCCGTGAGTTCGTCCGGCGACATCATCCCGCTGACCCCGTCGGAGCACAGCAGGTAAGTGCCGGGCTGCAGGGGCAGCGCCAGCACGTGCGGCCGAACCGGACCCGGCTGGCCAAGTGACTGAGTGATGATGTTCGTCGGCCGGCCAGCGGCGTCGAAAACCGAATCGTCGACGGAGATCTGCTCCACGCGTCCTCCGGTGATCGAGTAGATCCGACTGTCGCCGACGTTGAACGCGAGGAGCCCGTCGGCCAGAAGGCACAGCCCGGCGACCGTCGTTCCCAGCCCGCCCAGGTCGTTGCCGGCACCCATGGTCCGCACCTGTTCGTTCGCGACCTCCAGCGCCGAGGACACATCCTCCGCACTGCGCCATCCAGGCGACACCTGCGCGATCACGTTGAGCGCCACCCGGCTGGCGAGGTCGCCCGCTGCATGCCCGCCCATGCCGTCGGCGACCGCGCACACGAACGGTGGCGCGGGCGCGAAATCCATTGTGACGAGTAAACCGTCATGCGTCTGGCACTGCCAGCCCGCCACCAGGACGGCATCCTCGTTGCGCTTGCGCAGAAGGCCGACGTCGGTGAACGCGCGCACCGTGAACCGCGTCATTCGCAACGACCCGATCGGCTGGCCAGTATTCGCCCGTCGGCGCTGAAGCCAACCGATGCACTGTTCACGTATTCGTCCTCACTGTTGCCGGCGCTCCCATGCAAGCATCAACGGGCCGTCCGCACCACAGAATGAAAGCGGCGCCCACCCTCTCGGGTGGGCGCCGCTCCGTTTTGTCTGTCGACCTACTTACTTGTTGATCTTCGTCACGCGACCGGCGCCGACGGTACGACCACCCTCACGGATGGCGAACCGCAGACCCTCGTCCATGGCGACGGGCTGGATCAGCTTCACCGAGATGTCGGTGTTGTCGCCGGGCATCACCATTTCGGTGCCCTCCGGCAACGTCACGACACCAGTCACGTCGGTGGTGCGGAAGTAGAACTGCGGACGGTAGTTGTTG
>JAVRPF010000024.1:0-2948 GCA_032162385.1 Mycobacterium sp. | reverse complement strand
TAGGCGGCGAGGCGGCCCTGATCCATCGAGGTGGCGGCCAGCGCCGGGAACCCGATCACGTCGCCGACCGCGTAGATGTGGTCGACCTTGGTCTGGTAGTTGTCGTCGACGAAGATGCGGCCGCGGTTGTCGGCCTCCAGCCCTGCCGCGGGGAGATCGAGGTGGTCGGTCTGGCCCTGCCGGCCCGCGGAGTACATCACGGTGTCGGCGGGGATCTGCTTGCCGCTGGCCAGGGTGGTCACGGTGCCGGAGGAGCCGACGTCGACGGCGGTCACCTCTTCGCCGAAGCGGAACGTGACGGCCAGGTCGCGCAGGTGGAAGCGCAACGCCTCGACGATCTCGGGGTCGCAGAAGTCGAGCATCAAATCGCGCTTCTCGACGACGGTGACCTTGGTGCCGAGCGCAGCGAACATCGACGCGTACTCGATGCCGATGACGCCGGCGCCCACCACCACCATCGAGTTGGGGATGGTCTTGAGGTCGAGTATTCCGTCGGAGTCCAGCACGCGGTCCTCGTCGAACTCGACGCCGGCGGGGCGCAGCGGTTTGGTGCCGGTGGCGATGACGACGTTGCGGCCGGACACAGTGATGCGCTCGGCGCGGTTGGGGTCTTCGATCTGCAGTGAGTGTTCGTCGACGAAGCGGGCGTGCCCGATGTACAACTCGACGCGGTTGCGCAACAGCTGAGAGCGCACGACGTCGATCTCCTTGCCGATGACGTGCTGTGTGCGGGCGAGAAGGTCGGCGGGCGTGATCTTCTCCTTGACGCGGTAGCTGGCGCCGTAGAGCTCGCGTTGGCTCATGCCCGTGAGGTAGACGACCGCCTCGCGCAGGGTCTTCGACGGGATGGTCCCGGTGTTTACACACACGCCGCCGAGCATGCGGCCGCGTTCGATGACAGCAACCGACTTCCCGAGCTTGGCGGCGGCGATCGCGGCCTTCTGCCCGCCAGGGCCGGAACCGATGACGACGAGGTCGTACTCCTGCGTGGAACCCATGCAAGTAGTCCTACGCCGATTGCGACAATCTTGCATGCCGACGACGTCAATACCGGGTGAACAGCCCTCATCCACAGACGCGAATTCGTCCACATCCGGCGCGTCGGCGGCGTCACCGGAGCGAATTTCAACGGGGTCCACTGAGACGTTCTGCGCATGACGTCCTTTCGAAACGCCGACTTCCACCTCAACAAGCCCGGCACGCTGATCGCCGCACTGCCCGCCGTACTCGGTTTCGTGCCCGAGAAATCCCTGGTGCTCGTCACCTTCGACGGTGGCGAGATGGGATGCGTTATGCGCATTGACCTTTCGGCCGACGTGTTCGACGCGGTCGACCGCATGGCCGAGGTCGCCGCCGCCGGCAGTCCCGACGCCGCGATCGCCGTGATCGTCGACGAGGACGGGGTGACGTGCCGGATGTGCAAGGACGAGCACCGTCAGCTCGCCGACGCCCTTGGCTATGCGCTGTCCGCCTGGGGCATCGAGCTGCTCGCCGCCCACGTCGTGGACCGGGTGGCAGCGGGCGGTCGGTGGCACTGCGCGGACGGCTGCGCCTGCGCTGGCACCGTCGATGATCCGTCGGCCTCGCCGATGGCCGCGGCGGCCGTTCTGGACGGGCGTCGGCTCTATTCCCGGCGGGCCGACCTGCAGGAAGTGATCGCCGTGGCCGATCCCGTCCGCACCGCCGGCTTGTGCCGCGTCATCGCCGGCGCCGCCACGTCATCCGACGCTGACCAGCGCCCCGACGCGCAGGCCCGTGCCGACGTCGAGCACGCCATGGTCGCCGCTGCGGCCGCGGTCGAGGGGCGGTGCCCGTCCGACCCGGATCTGGCCCGGCTGGCGCATGGGCTGACCGATCCACGGGTGCGCGACACGTTGTACGCGCTCGCAGTGGGGCGTGACGCCGCAACCGCGGAGTCGTTGTGGGCGCTGCTGGCACGAACCCTGCCGGAACCGTGGCGCGCCGAGGCGCTTGTGCTGCTGGCGTTCTCGGCGTATGCCCGTGGCGACGGACCGCTGGCGGGGGTGTCGCTGGAGGCCGCGCTTCGGTGCAATCCGGAGCACCGGATGGCGGGCATGCTGGATCGGGCGTTGCAGTCGGGGATGCGGCCCGAGCAGATCCGGGAGTTGGGGCTCACCGGCTACCGGCTGGCCAAGCAACTCGGGGTGGAGCTACCGCCACGCCAGTCGTTCGGCAGGCGGGCCGGCTAGACCTTCTCGACCTTCACGGCGTGTGCCATGTGATGCGGCAACTCCACCTGCTCGTGGCCGGGGATCACGATCATGACGCTGCCGTGCTCGTTGACCTGCACCGTCACCCGCGCACTCGGGACCACGCCGGCATCCTTGAGCCGCGCGATCAGTTCGGTATCGCCCTGGACGTGTTCGGTGAGCTGACGGACCCGTACCGCTACCGGGAAACCGGTCGGCAGCTCGGTGAGCCGGACCAGGGAGACGTCGACAGCACCCGAGGGATCGATGCCGAGCTCGGACAGACCCGGGATCGGATTGCCGAACGGCGACGTGGTCGGGTTGTCGAGGACCTGGACGAGGCGACGCTCGACGTCCTCGCTCATCACGTGCTCCCAGCGACAGGCTTCGGCGTGCACCTCTTCCCAGGGAAGGCCGATGACGTCGACGAGAAGGCGCTCGGCGAGCCGATGCTTGCGCATCACCGATACGGCCAGCGCGCGACCCTTGTCGGTCAGCTCCAGGTGGCGATCGCCCGCGACGTGCAGCAGTCCGTCGCGTTCCATCCGTGACACGGTCTGGCTGACGGTCGGGCCGCTCTGCTCGAGGCGCTCGGCGATCCGGGCACGCAGCGGCACCACGCCCTCCTCCTCGAGGTCGTAGATCGTCCGCAGGTACATCTCGGTGGTATCGATCAGATCGTTCATCGCGCCTTCCCAAAGCCCAGCGTCCCAGCCGAGTCTACCGGTGCAAACGCCT
>JAVRPF010000023.1:0-5205 GCA_032162385.1 Mycobacterium sp. | reverse complement strand
CGCTGTACTGGGCGGCCAAGCGGTCGCCGAAGCGACGGTTCCACGCGTTGTTTGACCGGGTCTACCGCAGAGACGTTCTCCGGTACGCGTGGTGGGAGGTTTGCAAGAATCAGGGTGCTGCGGGAGTTGATGCGGTCACCCTCGCCGATATTGAGGACGCCGGAGTCGAGGGGTTTCTCGACGAGGTGGCGGCGAGCCTGCGGAATGGGACTTATCGTCCTGGACCGGTACGGCGAGTCTGGATCCCCAAACCGGGTAAACCGGAGAAGCGCCCGTTGGGTATTGCCAACGTGCGTGATCGGGTGGTCCAGCAGGCCTTGAAGATCGTGCTTGAGCCGATCTTTGAGGCCGACTTTCTGCCGTGCTCGTATGGGTTTAGACCCAAACGCGACGCGCATCAGGCCGTGGCGGCGATACGCGAAGCGGTACGGGCGGGCAGGACGTGGGTGGTCGACGCCGACATCGATAGCTTCTTCGACCGGCTCGGACATGATCTTGTTCTTGAGTGCTTGCGGGAACGGATCAGTGACCGGCGGGTCTTGAAGCTGATCCGAAGTATTCTGTCCGCCGGGGTAATGGACGGGGCAACTTTGTCCGTTACCGATCAGGGCGCGTCCCAGGGTGGTCCGTTGTCGCCATTGATGGCTAACGCGGTATTGCACCGGTTGGACCGGGAATGGCAGCAGCGGTATCAGCGCTTGGGTGTGATCGTCCGCTACGCAGACGATCTGTGCGTCTGTTGCCCGACCGAACAACGCGCGCAGGCCGCGATGGCGGTCTTGCAAGAATTGTTGGGTGGGTTGGGATTGGCGTTGTCTGGTCCCAAGACGCAGATCGTCGGCGTGGCCAGCGGTGAGAACGGATTCGACTTCCTGGGGTTTCACCATCGAATGGTGCCGTCCCGGCGATATCCGACGCACCGCTATCCGGCGTGCTGGCCGAGTGCCAAGGCGATGGACCGCGCCCGGTCCCGAATACGGGACACCACCAGGCGCAGCCGGCGCCACATCCCGACCCACCTGCTGGTGAGTGAGCTCAACCAGTTCCTACGGGGATGGCGTCAGTACTTTCGCTACGGCAACTCGACACGCTGCTTCGCCAAACTCGACCGTTACGTGGACGAACGCATGGCGTTGCTGCTCTCCAAACGGCACGGCCGTCGGGGCCGAGGCCACGGACTCAAGCTGATCATCGGCTCGGGTAACCGCCTCGGTCTGGAACGGCTGGCCGGAACCATCGTGTTCAAGCGCACCGCGCATGCCACCCAGTGAAGAACGTCGGTAAGCCGTGTGAGGGAGAACCTCATGCACGGATTGACGGGCGGGAGCTGGAAACGGAGCGGACACCAGGCCATGGCCACGGAGAAGAACAACCCCACGGGAAACCGTGCGGTACCCAACGGCTCCGTGACCTACCACCGAACGATGCCACCGCGCCAGCTCTCGACCCTCCTTCGGCACGGAGTGTCCAAAGCGGTGTTCGACCAGATCGACGAGCATGCCTGGCATCGACTTGTCGGCTGGATCTACCGCAAACACAACCGGCTGAGCTGGAAACAACTCAAGCGCAGGTTCTGCCTGCCCGGCAGTTGGACCATCGCCCACAACGGGGTCGTGTTCACCGGCGCAGCCAGCGTCGCAGTGACCCGCTACCGATACCGAGGAAGCACCATACCGACCCCGTGGACACCGAACCCGGCGACCGCCACCAGCAGTTGACCAGCGGGCAAGACACGTGGAGCGCCCGATGCGTGGAAACACGCACGTCGGGTGCGGCGGGCGGGTCCGGGAAACGGACCGGGAGCAATCCCGACACCGCGCCCGGACCCGACCCAGCTGAACGCCGGCGGGGTTGGTTAGTTCTGGGTGGTGTGGCCGATGCTGGGATGCCCGCAGCATTTTTTGTACTTGCGGCCGGTGCCGCACCAGCAGGGTGCGTTGCGTGGTGGTGGCCATGGGATGAGTTCGGGCGCGGCGCTGCGGGCACGGTCGGCGGCGTAGCCTGCGCGTGCCGTGCTGGTGGCTGGGTCACGGCCGGTGGTGTGGCACCAGCGTTGGAATGCGTCGAGGTGGATAGGAGCGATCCAGAGGTAGGTGGGGTCAGCGGCGCTCAGGTTGTGTAGGTGGCGTTCGAGTCGGTGGTTGTAGTGGGTGTAGTCGGTGCTATCCCAGTCCTCGGCGAGGTGGGGCCATGTTCGCAGCGCTTCGGCGAACTCTGTTGCAGGAAACCAGCTGACTGCGAGCGCGATTTGAGAATGCGACCTGGTTGGTGGGCAGGTGGGTGAGGGCCCGAGCGCGGTGGCGGTTAGCGGCGAGCTGTTGGCGGTGTCGAGTACGTCGAGTAGGGCTGGGAGTTCGGTAGGTGACCAGTCCCGGCGGCGTGGTTGGGGTTGGTCGAGGAATTTCTTGGCGCGGGTGTCGAGGTCGTCAAGCTGGTAGCCGAGCACGGTGAGTTGCTCGCGGCGCAGCTCGGCGAGCTGGCCGACCAGGTTTTCCGGGTCGCCGGTGTCCAGAGCGATCTCCAGCCCGGCGCTGAGCCAGTGCAGCGCGCGGGGGTGGTCACCGGCGGCGCCGTATTCGAGTCCTGCGCTGTTGTAGAGCCACACATCATCGGGGGTGGCGGTTTTGACCTGGGCGTACACCTCGTGCGCGGATTCGGTGCGTCCGGCGCGCAGCATGATTTCGGCGAGCCGGCAGCGCGGGTCGGGCCTACCGGCATAGCCGGCCTCGATCGCGGCGCGCATCGCCTCCAGCGCGTCCTCGACCCGACCCAGTTGTTGGTAGACCTCGGCGAGCTCATCAAGCAACCCAGCAAGGTCGAACCAATCCCTCGCCTCGGGGTCGGCCCGGCAGGCGGTAACCGCGCGTTCGAGCACTCCCGCGGCCGCTGTCGCCTCGCGCGGAGAGGTGGTCAGCACTCGTTCGAGCTCGTCTTGTAGCTCAGCGATATTGACCATCGCGGCGCCCCCCTGTGTAACCGCTGCCAACGGCTTCGGTGTGCCGGGGTGCCACGGTAGCGACGGCGGCGCGGCCGGTGCGCTTGCGGTCGCGGTGATTAGTGCGCGAGCAGGACCCGTTTGCGCAGCAGGTCGAAGTTGGCCCGACCGAACATCTGCCGCTTGATCATTTTGATGCGGTTGACGGTGCCTTCGACCTGCCCGGAGTTGTAGTCCAAGCTCAAGCCGTTGGTGACCGCGGCCAGGTCGCGGCGCAGGCTGGTGACCAGGCAGTGCAGGGCAGGCAGGTCATCGGTTTCGACCGCGTCCATCCAGGCGCTCAGCTGCTCTTTGCCGGTGCGCTGACCCATCATGGCGGCGAAGGCGGCGACGTGCCCGGCGGTGGCCTCCAGCTCCGGGCAGTGCGCCAGGATCTGTTTCAGACGCACCTGGTCCCCGGCGGACAGGTGCTCGGGGTTGGTCATGATCCAGCTGGTGACCCGGCGTGGGGTAGCCTTGCCCGGTGCGGGCGGCGCCGGGCGCGCCTTCCGGTCGGGGTCGTGGAATCGCCGCAGGTAGCGCTGCACACTACGCAGGCTGCCCCGCCATCCCAGCTCGACCAGCTCGGCGTGCAGCACGCTGGCCTCGGTGGCCCCGGCGTTGAAGCGTTGGTGCACATACGGCGTGAACCGGTCCAGTTTGTGCGACCGGGTACGGTGCGCCACCAGCAACTCCTCGACGGTGGTGGCGCGGGCGAAGCGTTGCACGGTCCGAAACGCCAGGCCCAACTCGCGGCAGATCGCATTCAGCGAGTACCCCTTATCCCGGAGTTCGGTCACCGCGGCGTGGCGTTCGCGAGTGCGAGTCTCCAGCCGCGACGCTGGCTCGTACTCGACCGCAGCCGTGCCGTCAGGTTCTGCCCAGGCGGGCTGGCCACCCGCGGTGTCGCCCGGCCGGGCCTCGGCCGGCTCGGGCGCGGGTTCGCCCAGACAGCCACGGTGGGCCAGCACAGTGCGCTCGACCGCCTCACCCAGGTTGGCCCACAAATGCCAGCGGTCAGCCACCTGGATCGCCTCCGGAGCGCCGGTGCGCGCGCCCTCGGCGTAGGCCCCGGAACGGTCTCGACAAATGACCTTCACCCCGGGATGCTTGCCCAGCCAGTCGGCGAGCACGTCCGCCGTGCGCTCTTGCACCAGATCGACCGGGCGGTGGGCGAGGATGTCGACCAAGACGGTGCCGTAGGTGTGACCACGACGAACCGCGAAATCGTCGACGCCGAGCACTTCAATCTCAGCGGCGGGCGGGTCGGGCAGCGCGCGGATCAGACGCAGCAGGCTGTCTCGGCTGGCTGGCATCCCCAACGCGGTGGCCAGGCGCGCCCCGGCCCGCCCAGCCAACGCCAACCCGACCGCCTCCAACAACCGCCGCAGCAGCACCGTGCGCCGTGCGTGCTTGCTGGTCAAACCTGGAACCTGCTCGACGAACGTGCGCCGTGCGCAGCTGGTGTTGTCGCAGAAAAACCGCCGCACTCCCAGCCCTATTACCACCGTCCGCGCACCGACCGGGGCATTCGGCCAACCTGCGCCGATACCGGCTATGCACCCGACTCGAACCGTGCTCACACCCAGGGCACACCCCCCGCGTGTCCCGAACACGAGCCTCGATACGCACCCCCTCGTCCTCGGGATGCACACCCTCGATCACCAGGCCGGACAGATGCGGCAACAGACCCGAAAGATCACACGAACCTGATCATCACGCTCCGGCGATCATGATCCAGGCAGACACGCCGAGCACACACCCGATCACGCAAAGTGCGCCAGAACCCGTTCTACTGTCGTTCCACAATCAGGTCCCTTAAGTAGGCGCTGACATGCCGGAGTTCCTCACCGCCACTGTCCACGGCGAAAAACGGCAGCTGCGCTGCCGGGCCGGCGATGACCGACCCCACCAAGGGCACCGACCGCAGCCCCTCCGCCAGTGCACGCCGTGCGTCCTCGACCAAACCTCACCCATTCAACAGACCAGGCTCGAAGCCCGATCGATGATCCAGAGGAGGTGCAGTTAACAGGGAGGAACGCGAAGAACGTCGTCAGTGCCTGCGACCTACCCAGCCGGGTGCCCTTCGCGGCGCCCCGCAGCACCTGACCGAAGTAGGCGTCGGCGTCGGCGGGTTCCATGTCCCACAACGGCTTCCCGAACCACGTGCGCACCTGCTCCAGGTGCCCGATGTCCGAGCTGATCGTGCCATCGGCCAAGCCAGCCGACGC
>JAVRPF010000022.1:0-3988 GCA_032162385.1 Mycobacterium sp. | reverse complement strand
GGGTGGGAGCGGACCCACCTGGACTCGCTGGAGGCCTGCTACCTGCTGCTGCAGAGCTGGCTGCAGACGTCGCTCACCTTCGAGGCGTGGGACTCCAAGCCGTCCGGTCGGCTCGCCGACTTCCCGTCCGAGCAGCCGGCGCAGACCGAGCAGTGGGTGCCGCTCACCCGCGGTGACTTCACCGAACCGGGCCACGTCTCGCCCGGCGAGGAGTGGCCGCCGTCGGAAGGCCCCCAGGCCTGAGTTCCGGCCGGGAGTGGCCGGTCTCGTCCTTGGGTGTTCAATCGTGTCGTGCTGAGTCTGGAAGAGATCTCCGACCGTCTCGAGATCCAACAATTGCTGGTGGCCTATTCGACGGCGATCGACACCCGACGGTTCGACGACCTGGACCAGGTGTTCACCCCGGACGCCTACATCGACTACCGGGCGATGGGCGGCGTCGACGGCCCGTTTCCCGAGGTGAAGGCGTGGCTCGCCGAGATACTGCCGAACTTTCCTGCGTACTCGCATCTGCTCGGAAACTTCGACGTGCGCGTCTCCCGTTCTCCCGACGGCGACACCGCCGCGTCCCGCACGCTGTGCTTCAACCCGATGGTGCTCGACGGCGATAAGCAGCAGGTGATGTTCTGCGGGCTCTGGTACGTCGACGAGTTCGTCCGTACGCCCGAGGGCTGGCGCATGACCCGTCGCGTCGAGGAGAAGTGCTTCGACAAGATCGTGTAGCGCCGTCAGTCACGCCTGCCGATGAACAGGTAACGCGGCATCGGCTTCTCGTCGATCCGGCGCTGCTCGACCTGCAAGCCCGAATTCTGAAGGGCCGCAGCGATTTCGCCGACGCGGCGAATGATGAAACCGTGCGGTGCAAACGGCAGCCGTGCCATCACATCCGGATCGCCGATCCCGATCGCGGCCGGACTGGACGTCGCGGCCCAATCGCGACCGGGCGCGGGCCAGCATGTCGTCGGCGACTTCGATGCCATGCACGACGCCGTCGTCGCCGACGCGTTCCAACAACAATTGCAGGCCGATTCCGCCGCCGAAACCGATGTCCGCTGCGACCGAACCGCGCCGAACCTCCGCGGATTCAACGGCGGCGGCGATCGCCCGTTAATTTCCCGATTCAGTAGTCGTGCGACGAGCGGACTCAGGAGCCCGTGTGGGCGGCCGAGCTGCCCGGCCCCCGTGGACAACAGCCGATCGCGCAGTGACGTCATGGATCCAGCATGACGGCCACCTTTCCTGCCGGCGCGCGGCGCTCGCGAGAGCCGTCCCAAAGCGCTTGGTTCGTTCTCGCGGAGAGGCTGGAGCAGGCCGGATTTTCACCGATAGGGCCTGTTCTGGCACAATGGGCGGCTGTCTGCCCCGCGACTACGGCTGCGCGGCGGTCACACACGCAAGGCAAAACCGGACCTGGCATCCCGCCGGTGTCGCTTGAATTGCAAGCGTGGCAATCACAGGAGAAGTCGCCCCACCATGGCTGTCAAGATCAAACTCGCCCGCTTCGGCAAGATCCGCAATCCTCAGTACCGCATCGCCGTCGCCGACGCGCGCAACCGCCGCGATGGCCGCTCCATCGAGGTCATCGGCCGGTACCACCCGAAGGAAGACCCGAGCGTCATCGAGATCGACTCGGAGCGCGCGCAGTACTGGCTCGGCGTCGGCGCCCAGCCCACCGATCCCGTCCTCGCCCTGCTGAAGATCACCGGCGACTGGCAGAAGTTCAAGGGCCTGCCCGGTACCGAGGGCACGCTGAGGTTCAAGGAGCCCAAGCCGAGCAAGCTGGACCTGTTCAACGCGGCGCTGGCCGCGGCCGACGACGCGCCCACCGGCGAGGCGACCACGGCCAAGAAGAAGAAGGCTCCGGCCAAGAAGGCCGAAGAGGCCGAGACCGCCGTAGCGCCGCCTGCTGAGACCGCCGTAGCGCCTGCTGAGTCCGCCGCGGCGCCCGCCGAGGCTGCCGCCGAGTCCGCGCCCGCCGACACCGCTGCCAAATGAGCACTACCGTCGTCGACGCCGTCGAGCACTTGGTGCGCGGGATCGTCGACAACCCCGACGACGTTCGCGTCGACATGGTGACCAACCGCCGCGGACGCACCGTCGAGGTGCACGTTCACCCCGAGGATCTGGGCAAGGTCATCGGCCGCGGCGGTCGCACCGCCACCGCGCTGCGCACCCTGGTGGCCGGCATCGGCGGCCGCGGTATCCGCGTCGACGTGGTGGACACCGATCAGTAGACGGTAGCGATATGGACCTCGTCGTCGGGCGGGTCGCCAAGGCGCACGGCGTCACCGGCGAGGTCGTCGTCGACGTCCGCACCGACGATCCCGCCGGGCGGTTCGCGGCCGGTAAGTCGTTGCGTGGCAGGCCCGGCCGAGGCGGTGGCCCCGAGCGCGACTACGTCATCGAGACCGTGCGCGAGCATGCCGGCCGGCTGCTGGTCCGCCTGACCGGGGTCGCCGACCGAAACGGCGCAGATGCATTGCGGGGCACCCTGTTCCTGGTCGATGCCGCCGACCTGCCGCCGATCGACGATCCCGACGAGTTCTACGACCACCAGTTGGAGGGGCTTCGGGTGCGCACCGCCGCGGGTGCCGACGTCGGCGTGGTCGCCGAGGTGCTGCACACCGCGGCGGGGGAGTTGCTGTCGGTCAAGACCGATGACGACGCCGAGGTGCTGGTGCCGTTCGTGAGTGCGATCGTGACGTCGGTGTCGCTCACCGACGGGATCGAGATCGAGCCGCCCGACGGCCTGCTGGACCTGGACACGATCTAGCCGTGCGCATCGACGTCGTCACGATCTTCCCCGACTATCTTCAGCCGTTGCGACAGTCGTTGCCCGGCAGGGCGATCGACGTGGGCATCGTCGAGCTCGGCGTGCACGATCTGCGCCGCTGGACCCGTGACGTGCACCGCTCGGTCGACGATGCGCCGTATGGCGGCGGCCCTGGCATGGTCATGACGGCTCCGATATGGGGCGAGGCGCTGGACGAGATCTGTTCGGATGACACGCTTCTCGTCGTGCCGACGCCTGCGGGCAGACCTTTCACGCAGGTCGACGCCCAGCGCTGGACCGCCGAGTCGCACCTGGTGTTCGCGTGCGGCCGCTACGAGGGCATCGACCAGCGAGTCGCCGACGACGCCGCCCGCCGCATCCGGGTCGAGGAGGTGTCGATCGGTGACTACGTGTTGCCCGGCGGTGAGTCCGCCGCCCTCGTCATGATCGAGGCGGTGGTTCGCCTGCTGCCCGACGTTCTGGGCAATCCCGTTTCACACCAGGATGATTCGCATTCGGATGGATTGTTGGAGGGGCCGAGCTACACCAGGCCGGTCAGTTGGCGGGGCCTCGACGTGCCCCCGGTGCTGCTGTCCGGTGATCATGCGAAGGTGGCTGTCTGGCGGCGCGAACAGGCGGTTGCGCGCACTCGCGAGCGGCGGCCGGATCTGCTGGATCCGCCGGATCGCTAGATCTGCCCGCCCGGGAACATCGTCTTCACGGCCTGGGTGATGGTCTGGCGGGCGGTGGAGTCGTCGACGGGCTGCATGGACCCGATCACCATGACGTAGCGGCGGTCGGGCCCGATCACGCCGGTTGACATGTGCATCCAGTTGCCGCCGCTCCAACAGCACATCCAGCCCTGCTTGACCGCGACCGACTCGGCGAACAGCCCGTCCGGGATGCCGAACCGTTGCGGGTAGCCGTCGATGCCGTTCGGGGTCGACTGCGCCAGGTTCGACAGGATGGTGCTGGCGCGCTCGGGCGGCAGGCCGCCGCTGCCGTCGAGCAGCATGTCGTAGTAGCGCACCAGGTCGCCCGCGGTGCTCATGGTGTTCCACCAGCGCCCGTCGTAGGGCGTGGTCGTCGAGCGCAGCCCGTACCGTGCCGCCACCCGCGTGATGATGGCGTTGCCGCCACCGCGGTTCCAGAAGTTCTCGGCGGCGTTGTCGTCGGACGACCTCAGCATCACGTCGAGCGACTGACGGTCGGCAG
>JAVRPF010000021.1:0-3677 GCA_032162385.1 Mycobacterium sp. | reverse complement strand
GGCGACGTCCGGGTCGACGTGCAGGCGGGCCTGGCCATGCTCGCCCCGATCTGGGGTTATCCCCCGATCCTCGACATCGACGAAGCGACAGCCCGCGATCAGCTGGCCCGGGCGTCGGTGATGGCCCTGTCGTACGTGGCGCAGTCCGCCCGCGGCATCCACCAGTCGGCCGTGCCTCAGCGCAGCATCGACGAATGCACAACCGTGACAGAGCGATTCATGACGCGGTGGCAGGGCGATCCCGACCCCAGGCACGTCGAGGCCATCGACGCCTACTGGGTGACCGCGGCCGAGCACGGCATGAACGCATCGACGTTCACCGCGCGCGTGATCGCCTCCACCGGGGCAGACGTGGCCGCCGCGCTGTCCGGGGCGGTCGGCGCAATGAGCGGGCCACTGCACGGCGGCGCGCCTGCCCGTGTGCTGCCGATGGTCGAGGAGGTCGAGCACAGCGGCGACGCCCGCGCCGTGGTCAAGGGCGTCCTCGACCGCAACGACAAGTTGATGGGCTTCGGCCACCGGGTGTACCGCGCCGAGGACCCGCGGGCCAGGGTGCTGCGCGCCACCGCCAAGCGACTGGAGGCGCCGCGCTTCGAGGTGGCCGCCGCGCTGGAACAGGCCGCATTGGCCGAACTGCGGGAACGGCGGCCCGACCGCGCGATCGAGACCAACGTCGAGTTTTGGGCGGCCGTGATCCTCGATTTCGCCAAGGTGCCGCCCAAGATGATGCCCGCGATGTTCACCTGCGGCCGGACCGCGGGTTGGTGCGCGCACATCCTCGAGCAGAAGCGACTCGGCAAGCTGGTGCGCCCGTCGGCCATCTACGTCGGCCCGGATCCGCGCGCCCCGGAGTCGGTCGAGGGTTGGGACGAGATCTCGGTGCCTTCGGGATCGTGAGCGCCGCGACGTTCGCCTCCGCGGCAACGGCATTCGCCACGCTGGTGCACGACATCCCCGCGTCGACGTGGGACGGGCCTGGCCTGGGAGAGTGGGACCTTCGCTCGCTCGTCGGGCACACGTCGCGCTCGTTGATCACCGTCAGCACCTATCTGCAGACCACCGCCGACCGCGAAGACCTCGCCACCCCACAGGAGTACTACGTGCGGGTGAACCCGTCGGCGCTCGGCATCGACTCGTCCGCGGTAGTCGAGCGCGGCCGACAGGCCGGCAGGGACCTCGGTGACGATCCGGCCGCCGCGGTGGACGGGCTGGTGGAACGGGCCCTTGGCGAGCTGGCCCACACCGCCGACCCGCTGATCCAGGTCATCGGCGGACTGGGCATCCGGCTGCACACCTATTTGCCGACACGCGTATTCGAAATGGCGGTGCATAGCCTCGATATTGCTGGGGCGGTGGGCATTCCGTTTTCGTTGCCAGCCGATGTGCTCGATGAGGCGACGGCGCTGGCGGCACGCATCGCCGCCGCGACCGGGCACGGCGAGGCGGTGCTGCTGGCGCTGACCGGCAGGGCCGCGCTGCCTGCGGCGTTCTCCGTCGTCTAGACGCCGACGGTTCCCCGGATGTCAGACCCGGGGTGTTGCATGGGCTCGGGCGATGAGATTCCGCCCAGCGGGTAGTCGATATACCTGACCCGTCCGAACGCCCCATCCAAGGAGATCGCCATGGCCAGCCCAGACAAGCCAGAAGTTCAGCCCCTCGTCGCGCCCCACCTCGTCGTGGATGACGCCGCCGCCGCCATCGACTTCTACGTGAAGGCGTTCGGCGCCAAGGAGTACGGCCGGGTGCCTCATCCGGACGGCCGCCTCGTGCATGCCGCGCTGGACATCAACGGGTCGATGGTGATGCTCAACGACGACTTCCCCGAGTACAGCGACGGCAAGTCGTCGACGCCGAAGGCGCTCGGCGGCACGCCGGTAACCATCCACCTGCAGGTAATCGACGTCGAGTCGGCGTTCCAGCGGGCCGTGGACGCGGGCGCGACGGTCATCGCCCCGCTGGAGGACCAGTTCTGGGGCGACCGTTACGGCGTGATCAGCGACCCGTTCGGCCACCACTGGTCGCTGGGGCAACCGGTGCGGACGGTCAGCCCGGAGGAGATCGCCGCGGCGATGGGGCAAGGTCAGTAGCGGCAGGACACTGCTTCTTGCCACAACACCGCTTTTCTGGACGGCAATCTCACGTTTGGTGCTCGGCCACCGTCTACCAGGTGACCCCATCGAAGGAGCACGCCATCACGACTGCACCGAACGAGACCGCCAGCGTCCTGCGCGCGATGTACGCGGCCGAGGATGACTATCTCGCCGCCGGGGGGCCAGGGACCGCGAACTTCGACACGCTCGCGCCGTTCTTCGCACCCGACGTCGTGCTGCACCAGGCTGACGCGCTGCCGTACGGCGGAGTCTGGCGCGGCCACGACGGCATGGAGCAGTTCTTCCTCACCATGAGTCAGACGTGGGTGGCATTCGAGATGGTCGAACAAGAGTTCCTCTCGACGTCCGAAACCGCCGTGGTCCTTACCCGGGTCCACGCGCGGGCTCGCTCCACCGGTCAGGAACTCGACTTCCCGATCCTTCAGACCGTTCGCGTGGTCAACGGACAGATCGCCGAGGTGCGGCCGTTCTACTGGGACACCGCCGCGATCGTCGCCGCCTGCGCCTAGACCGTCAAACTCGGTATGTAGAGCGCCAACAGCCCGGTGGGCAACCCGTTCGCCGCCGTGATCTGGCTTATCGCCGAGATGCTGGCCGGCTTGGGGTCGCGCTCCAGTTCGGGCGTCGTCGGATCGGATCCGTAGAGGCCGAACTGGAGGTCGTAGCCGTTTGCCCACTCGAGGTTGTCGACCAGCGACCAGTAGGTGTAGCCGCGGATGTCCATTCCGTGTGCGACCAGGTCCTGCACGACCGCGATGTGGTTGACGATGTACGACGGCCGTTTCGAGTCACCTGCGTCGGCGATGCCGTTTTCGGTGACCCAGATCGGCTTGCCGTACGACGCCGCGACTTCGAGGACCTCGCGGAAGCCGCCGGGGTCGGTGGGCTGGTTGAAGTCACTGCACGTCGGCGATGCGGCCTCGCATCGGCCCGGCAGACCCTGCAGCCACGGGAATCCGGGGATGGGCGCGACGCCGAAGCCCTGCATCGGCTGCGAGCCGTAGTACTGCACGCCGATGAAGTCCGCCTTGTCCATGAAGTCGGGGTGGATCTCGTCGGGCGTCTGTATCCCGTCGAGGTTCGCGTCCACCCATCCGTCGATCACCGCGTTCGGGAACCAGTGATTGTAGAAGTCGTTCCATGAGTCGGCCGCCTGCACGTCGAGCGGATTCACCGGGTTGGCCGGGCGTGCCGGGATCATGTTGTTGGCGAACCCGACGAACGCTTTGGGCTGGCCTGCCGTGGCGATCTCTTGGTCCCAGAGGTGGATCGCGTCGTATGCGCCCACGTAACCCTTCGCCTCGTTGACGAGGAACGTCGAGGCAAGGTCGGGCCTGATCACACCGGGCGGCCAGCTCGGGACGACGCACGGTATCGACAAGTATTGGGTCAGTATCGGCGGCACCGGCTCGTTGAGCACCGTCCAGTTGTCGACTTGATCGCCGTACTTCCACGCGACGTATGCGGCGTACTTCTCGAACTCGGCAGGGGTCGACGGCGACAGCCAACCGGCGGCAGGCGCTGGCAACCCGAGCTGGGCCAGCACCCGGGTCGTGGTCGGGTCGT
>JAVRPF010000020.1:0-3135 GCA_032162385.1 Mycobacterium sp. | reverse complement strand
GCCGGACCGCGACGGGATGCCCCGCCGCCTCGGCGAGGATCTCGACGTCCGGGCCGACGCGCTCGACCCACGGCGCGCGGATGAAGACGGCATGCACGGGTTCGTCCAGCCCAAGGAAGGGAATGTCGCCTTCGAACGAGTCGACCTGCCTACCGAAGGCGTTGCGGCGCACGGTCATGTCGATCGCGCCCAGCGGCACGGCCTCCCGCCCTGGCACGCCGGCGTCGGTGATCGAGGTGGCCAGCAGGATCATTCCCGCGCAGGAGCCGTATGCAGGCATGCCGTCGGCCAACCGCGCCCGCAACGGCTCGAGCAGGCCGAATTCACGCAGCAGGTGACTCATCGTCGTGGACTCCCCGCCGGGAATCACCAGCGCGTCGACCGCGTCCAACTCAGCCCTACGCCGCACCGTCACCGCCTCGGCGCCTGCCTCGGTGAGGGCGGCCAGATGTTCTCGGGTATCGCCTTGCAGCGCAAGGACTCCGACGCGTCGCGCGCTCACTCGCGGGTGGGCATGAAGTCACGCTGGTAGCGGGTCAGCCCCTCCTGCATCACCGCCGCGACCATCTCGCCGTACTGGTTGAAGAGCTTGCCCTGGGTCAGCGCACGGCCCCCACACGCCGACGGCGAGGACTGGTCGTACAGCAGCCACTCGTCGGCTCGGAACGGCCGCATGAACCACATCGCGTGATCCAGCGACGCGATCATCAGGTGCTTGCGCTCGTCGGGGTGATTGACCTGGGCCGAGCCCAACAGTGTCAGGTCGCTGAGGTAGGCCAGGGCGCAGATGTGCAGCACCGAATCGTCGGGCAGCGGATCGGTGTGGCGGAACCACACCTGCTGCTGCGAAGCCTTGCCGGGCAGCAGGGCCACCTGGTCACGCGGCACGATGCGAACGTCCCACTCCGCGAACTGGGCGAACCCGGCTTCGTCGAACGTCCCACCCGACCGGAAACCGGGCAGATCGTCCGGCGGCGGCGCGGCAGGCATGGGGTCCTGGTGCTCGATGCCGCTCTGGTCGGTCTGAAACGACGCCGACATGCTGAAGATGGTCTCGCCGTGCTGGACGGCGTTCACCCGTCGGGTAGCGAACGAGCCACCGTCGCGGAGCCGTTCGATCAGATAGACCGTGGGCGCCCTGGCGTCGCCGGGCCGAAGGAAGTAGCCGTGCAGCGAGTGGACCTGGTAGCGCGGGTCGACCGTGCGCACCGCCGACACCAGCGACTGGCCGGCGACGTGGCCGCCGAAAGTACGCTGCAGGAAGCCCGATTCGGGGCTGAACACCCCACCGCGATAGATGTTGACCTCGAGCTGCTCGAGATCGAGGATCTTCTCGATCGACATGCGGCTACTGTGCCATCTGCGCTTCGCGCGAGCGGCGCACCCCTACCAGCCGCGTTCGGCGAGCCTATGCGGGGCCGCGATGTCCTCCACGTTGATACCGACCATGGCCTCCCCCAGCCCGCGCGACACCTTGGCAAGCACATCGGGGTCGTCGTAGAAGGTGGTGGCCTTGACGATGGCGGCAGCACGCGCCGCCGGGTCACCGGACTTGAAGATGCCCGAACCGACGAACACGCCCTCGGCTCCGAGTTGCATCATCATCGCCGCGTCGGCAGGTGTGGCGATGCCACCGGCGGTGAACATCGTCACCGGCAGCTTGCCCGCCCGCGCGACCTCGACGACCAGGTCGTAGGGTGCCTGCAGTTCCTTTGCGGCGACGAATAATTCGTCGTCTTTGAGCGAGCCGATCCGGCGGATCTCACCGCCGATGGACCGCATGTGCGTGGTGGCGTTCGACACGTCACCGGTGCCCGCCTCACCCTTGGAGCGGATCATCGCCGCGCCCTCGGTGATGCGGCGCAACGCCTCGCCGAGGTTCGTCGCGCCGCATACGAACGGCACGGTGAACTTCCACTTGTCGATGTGGTTGGCGTAGTCGGCCGGAGTGAGCACTTCGGACTCGTCGACGTAGTCGACCCCGAGGCTCTGCAGGATCTGCGCCTCGACGAAGTGACCGATGCGGGCCTTGGCCATCACCGGGATGGTGACCGCGGAGATGATGCCCTCGATCATGTCGGGGTCGCTCATCCGCGACACCCCGCCTTGCGCGCGAATGTCGGCGGGGACGCGCTCGAGCGCCATGACCGCGACGGCGCCTGCGGCCTCGGCGATGCGGGCCTGCTCGGGCGTGACGACGTCCATGATGACGCCGCCCTTGAGCATCTCGGCCATGCCGCGCTTGACGCGGACGGTGCCGGTCTGCGAGATGTCGGCGGATTCCACGGCTATCTCCTCCAAATCAGTACTCAATCCAGTCTAATGGCGTGGCCAAATCGATTAGATCCGCATTTCTTCCAGCAATTATCGGATCGATTGCAACTCTCGCGTCGGCCCGCCCGAAGCCATCAGGTTGGCCTCCGCGAGCAGTTCGGCCAGCTGCAGAGGGTAGACCGTCTCACCACGACCGGCCAGCTCACCGATGGTGGCCTGGTCACACCATCGGTGCCCGTGGATGGCGCGGCGTTCCAAGGGGGTGTGGCCGCTGGTCGACGGCTCGAACCGCGACGTGCGGTAGATGAAGAACATCTCCTCGCTTCGGATCACCGAACCGTTGAATTCGAACACCGCCTCGCGCCGCCACACCGGACCGATCAGGTCGGCGGGGCTGACGCGCAGCCCGGTCTCCTCCGCGATCTCGCGTACCGCGGCGTCGGGGAGCGCCTCCCCCGGTTCCACGGCGCCGCCCACCGTGAACCACCAGCGTGGCGCGACGCCTGCCTCACTGGCCGGATCAGAGCCACAGAACAGCAGCACGCAGCCCAGTTCGTCGAGCAGCACGACGCGGGCCGAGGTACGCGGGTTCACCGGCCCGACGGAGCGCCGCGAGGATCGCTCGGCAATCTCGAAATAGGTTGGCGACGCGGCGGTTCCACCGAGGTGAAGCCATCGCACCAGCGGCCGCTCACGCAGCGAGAGGGTGTCGCGGACGGCGTCGTTGTGGAACCGACGGGCCAGCATCACGCGCGCCTCGGCGTCGGCCAACTCCGCCACCAACGGCACCGGCAACGATGCGGGATCCACCAGCGCGAGCGCCGCGGACAGTTCATTCTCGGCGGCCTCCCGCCCGGACCG
>JAVRPF010000019.1:0-3361 GCA_032162385.1 Mycobacterium sp. | reverse complement strand
GTTGGCGAAGACGGTGCGGCCGCCGACCAGCACCGCGGTGACGGTGGCGTCGTTGCGGTTCACCATCCGCGGCAGGTCGTCGTAGTGCTCGACGGTTTCCTCGGCGTGGGCGTCCAGTGAGGCGTCGAGGTGGGCGGGGTCGATGATCGCCACGTCGGCGCGGTCCCCGATCCGCAGGTGCCCGGCGTCGAGCCGGTACCAGTCGGCGAGCTCGCCGGTCAGCCGGTGCACCGCCTGTTCGATCGTCATGAACTCCCGACCCGCCTCCGCGGCGTCGTGGACGTGCCGGAGCAGGCGCAGCCCCATGTTGTAGAACGCCATGTTCCGCAGGTGCGCACCGGCATCGGAGAAGCCCATCTGAATGCCGGGTTCGCGTGCCAGCTTCTTGAGCACCTCGGGCCGGTGGTTGGAGATCGTGGTGCGCCAGCGCAGCGACTTGCCGTGTTCGAGCACCAGGTCGAGGAACGCGTCGACCGGGTGCAAGCCATCGCGCTCCCGACCGACCTCGCCGAACGACTTGCCGATCACCGACTCGTCGGGACAGGCCACGATGTCGGCGTCGAAGAAGTCGCGGTGCCAGACCCGGACCCCGAACTTGCTCTCGTACTCCTTGCGGAACCGGCGCCGGTAGCCCTCGTCGCTGCATCAGCTCGTTGAGTTCCGCCTCATCGCGCAGGTGCAACGCTGCCGCGCCTGCCCCGAACTCCTCGAAGATCACGAGGTCGATGCCGTCGGCGTAGACCTCGAACGGCACAGGCAGGTGCTGCCAGCGGAAGTTGCCGCCGAGCCGGTTGACGAACTTCGCCACCGGACCCATCAGTAGAATCGCGTAGGGGTTGGCCTTGACGTCGGCGGCCGACAGCAGGCTGGTCTTGAGCGGATTGCGGAAGATGCCCAGCGACTGCGCCACCTGCGAACCGAGGTTCAGCGGGTTCTGGATGTCGGGGCCCGACTGCAGAACACGTCCCGCCCGGCGCAACAGCGACTTCAGCCTGCGCAGCTCGCGGGCCTCGGCGTAGGTCGACGGTAGCGTGCGCGACCGGCAGGTGTCGCCGTCGAGCTTGTCGAAGAGCAGCTGCTGGGAAGACATTCCGACGAAGCCGGCCCGCAGCGCCTCGGCGAGCATCCGCTCCATCTAGGCCTGTTCGCCCTTGGACGGCGTGACCGAATTGGTGGTCGCCCGCTCCAGACCCATGACGGCAGTGCGCATGTCGGAGTGCCCGATGAACGCCGCCAGGTTCGGGCCGAGCGGACGCGCCTCGAGTGCGTCGACGTACTCGTCGCAGGTGGTCCAGGTCTTGTGCCGATCCACCGCGCCGATGACGTGCTCTCGGGGGATCGCCTCGACGCGACCGAACAGGTCACCGGCGTCCACGCCGTCGACGTGGATGGTCGACAGTGAGCACGAACCGAGCATCACCGTGGTCACGCCGTGTCGCAGCGACTCGGCCAGCGCCGGGCCGTCGAGCACCTCGACGTCGTCGTAGTGGGTGTGGATGTCGAGCATGCCGGGCAGCACCCACTTGCCGGTGGCATCGATCACCTGCGGGCAACCCGCTCCAACACGGTCTTCGCGCGAGCGCTCATCCTCGTCGAGTGGGTCGGGGGAGATCGCCACCACGTGGCCATCGCGAATGCCGAGGTTGCGAACCGCCGACGCGGCGCCGGTGCCGTCGAACCAGCGGCCGTTGCGGATGATCGTGTCGTAGGTCACTCAGTCATGGAACAGGGCGCCGCCGACGGTGTCAACGAAATCGTGAACACATTCTGAAAAATGTCTAGTGCTCGGCCCAGGCGTCGGGCTGACGTCCGTCGACGTCGGTGAAGCCGTATTCGCGGGCAAGCTGTGCCGAACTCGCCGAGCGCTGATTCCAGCGCGCCCGGTCCGGGTCCGACGCGATGGCCGCGACCCCGCGCCCGATGAAACGCGGGTTCTCCGATTCCGTGAATGCCTGCGGCGCCGTGGGGTATCCGTCGCCTCTGGGCTCCATGGCCGCACGCCAGTCCGACTCGGTCACCCGGTAGTTGTCGAGCATCATCTCCGAGCGCAGCCAGCCCGGCGTGACCGCCATGGCGGTCGCGCCGAACGGCGCCAGTTCGTGTCCTTGACTGAAGGCGATCCGGTTCACCGCCACCTTCGCCAGGTCGTAGAAGACCGAGATCCGGTAGTTCTGGGCGTTGAATTCGGCCGTTCCGTCCGTCACCTCGACCAGCAGCCCGCCCGGCCGCGTGATGAGCAGTGGGAGAAGACAGTGCGACGTGATCAGGTGGGTTTCGACCCCCAGTCGCACCGTACGCAGACCGGCATCGAGATCGAGTTCCCACATCGGTTGGTTCCACGACGACGGGGGGCCCTTGAGGATTTCGGCACCCCAGATGTCGTTCACCAGGATGTCGATGCTGCCGTGCTCCCGGCGCAGCCGGTCGGCCAGATCCCGCACCTGGGCGGGGTCGAGGTGGTCGACGGCGATGGGGATGCCCACCCCGCCGAGAGCCGTGACGAGTTCGGCCGTCTCCTCGATGGTCTCCGGCCGGTCGTAGTCCGACGTCAAGTTGCCCGACGTGCTGGTGCGGCCGGTGCAGACGACCGTCGCCCCCACTTCGCCGAGCGCCGCCGCGATGCCGCGCCCGGCGCCGCGGGTGGCACCGGCCACGACGGCTACGCGGCCGTCGAGGGCACTGTGGTCGGGTGGCCTGGTCATGGGATCAGTATTAGCCGTCCAGCCCATCGCCCACTGCACTTCAGCAGACGAGGGCATACTCGCTGAGGTGACCCCGCTGCAGCGCTACATCGCCGAGGAGATCGCCATCGACCACGTGGACGGGTTCTTGTCCAGACGGGAGGCGTTGCGCCGGCTGGCGTTGATCGGCGTCGGCGCCGCGGCGGCGACCGCGCTGATCGCGGCGTGCGGCGAGAACAAAAAACCCGCCGCCGACGCACCGGTCACCTCCACCGGCGGCGCCACCGAGAGCGCGCCACCACCGGGTTCCGAGAACACCTTGGCCACCGAGCCCATCACGTGGGCCGGTCCGCAGGGCGAACTGCAGGGCGCCTGGGCGCCGGCGCAGAGCCCGAAGGGGGCGGTACTGGTCATCCACGAGAACAAGGGCCTCAACGACTGGGTGCGTTCAGTCGCGGGCCGGTTCGCGGGCATCGGCTACTCGGGGCTGGCCATCGATCTGCTGTCGGCCCAGGGTGGCACCGCCACGTTCACCGACCCGGCGCAGGCCACCGCCGCACTCAGCAAGATCCCGCCTGCGGAGTTCGTCGCCAACCTCAAGTCCGGAGTCGGGGAGTTGCAGCGCCGCGCGCCCGGCGTGAAGGTCGCGGCGGTCGGGTTCTGCATGGGTGGCGGCCTGG
>JAVRPF010000018.1:0-3465 GCA_032162385.1 Mycobacterium sp. | reverse complement strand
CACTCCGACTGTAGCGCTGCCCGCTGGCAACACGGTGCCAGCCGGTATTCACCCTCGAGCGCTGAAGAGGACGATGGGGTCAGGAGGCGAACATGACTGACACCTTGCTGCCGCCGACCACCGTTCTGGTGAACGGTCGACGTGTTGAGGTCCGTACCGAACCGGACACCGCATTGCTGTACGTGCTGCGCAATCATCTCGGCTTGAAGGGCACCCGGTTCGGCTGCGGTCTCGGTTTGTGCGGGTCCTGCTTCGTGCTCCTCGACGGTGAACCCGCGTATTCGTGTGACACCCCGATGTGGGCGGTGGCGGATCGAGAGGTCACCACGGTCGAGGGCTTGGGCACCCCAGAGCGGCCCCACCCGGTCGCCCGCGCGATCGTCGACGGGCAGGCCGCGCAGTGCGGCTACTGCATCTCCGGCATCGTGATCGCCGCAGCCGCGTTGCTCGCCGACAACGACGACCCGACCGAGGCAGACGTGCGCGCCGCGTTGGACCGCAATCTCTGTCGGTGCGGAGCGCACAACCGCATCGTGCGGGCAGTGCTCGCGGCCGCGGCGGAAGCGCGGGCGAAGTGACCATCCACGATGTCGAGCGGGACCTGCCGCTCTCGTTGCAGGCCAACCCGCGGTTGGCAGATTGGCTGAGCATTCTGCCGTCCGGTGTGGTCGAAGTCCGTTCGGGCAAAGTCGAACTCGGGCAGGGAGTACTCACCGCATTGGCGCAGATCGCAGCCGAGGAACTCGACGTCGACGTCGCCCGGATACGGATGACGGCGGCGGCCACCGGCACCAGTCCCGACGAGGGCTATACCGCAGGGAGCCTGTCGATCCAGAACTCGGGCGCCGCGCTGCGACAGGCCAGCGCTGAGGCGCGCGAGATCTACCTGAGCGTCGCCGCCGCGTACTGGCAGGTGTCGGCGGACTCGCTCGTCGTTGACGACGGCATGATCGCGGCACCGGACGGACGGACCACGACATACTGGGACCTGGCGGACGACCTGCTGCTGGATCGCCCGGTAACGGGTGAGACGGAGCCGAAGCCAACGTCGTCGTACCACGTCGTCGGCGCCAACGTGCCGAGGATCGACCTGCCGGACAAGCTCGCTGCCCGGCCGCGGTACGCGCACGACCTGGCTTTCGCCGGGATGTTGTTCGGCCGGATAGTGCGGCCGCCGTCGCGGGGTGCCCGTCTGCTGGACGTCGATACCGCGCCGACCAGGGCACTGGCGGGTGTGACGGCCGTCGTACGGGACGGAAACTTCCTCGGTGTCATCGCCGAGCGCGAGGAGGTCGCGCTGGCCGCCGCGGACCGCCTGCGCGCGGACGCGACGTGGCACCAGCATCCGACACTGCCCGACGAGGACGATCTGGCCGGCTTCCTCACCTCGGCGCCGGCCGAGACCAGCATCCTCGCCGAAGTTCATGCCGACGGAGTACCAGGATCTGCCGTCAACTCCTACGAATCCAGCTATCACCGGCCGTATGTCGCGCACGCCGCGATGGGTCCGTCCAGTGCGACCGCACTGGTGTCGAACGCCGACGGTGTCCGGCTTGACGTCTGGACCCACAGCCAGGGCGTGTACCTGTTGCGCCGCGAGTTGGCCCGCGCTCTGGAGCTGACCAAGGAGCAGATCACCGTCCGGCACGTCGAAGGCTCGGGTTGCTACGGCCACAACGGTGCTGACGACGTCGCCCTGGACGCAGCCCTCCTTGCATTGGCAGTGCCCGGCCGGCCGGTCCAGGCGGTGTGGTCACGACCCGATGAACTCGGGTGGGCGCCATTCGGACCGGCCGCTGTCGTCCGAATCGCCGCCGACGTGGACGCGGGCGGCGGGGTGCTCTCGTGGCGGCACGAGATCTGGGGCAACGGACACGCCACCCGCCCCGGATTCACCCGTGCGGTGGGTCTGCTCGCGGCGACCGAACGGGACGGCGGTGAAGAGATCGAAGCCGCAGGTGAGCCGTCGCTGGCGCGTGGTGGGGGAGCCGGGCGCAATTCCGTTCCAGGCTATGCATTTCCCGCCTACCGCGTGGTGAACAACCGGTTGACCGTGATGCCGTTGCGGACATCGGCATTGCGCTCGCTTGGAGGCTTCGTCAACGTGTTCGCGATCGAATCGGTCATGGACGAACTCGCGACCGCTGCCGAACGCGATCCCGTCGAGTACCGCCTCGCCCAACTGTCCGACCCGAGAGGCCGCGCGGTGATCGAGGCAGTGGTGCGAAAGTCGGGTTGGGCCAAGTGGTCCGCCGCCGACTCGGTCGGGCACGGCATCGGCTATGCGCGCTACAAGAACAGCAGCGCCTACTGCGCGGTCGTTGCCGAGGTGGAGGCCATCGACGAGGTACGGGTGCGCAGGCTGACCATCGCCGTCGACGCCGGCCTGATCATCAACCCCGATGGGGCGGAGAACCAGATCGAGGGCGGCGCGATCCAGGCAACGAGTTGGGCGTTGAAGGAGCGGGTTCGATTCAACGACATGACCGTTACCAGCGACACCTGGGAGAGCTACCCGATTCTGCGGTTCTCCGAGGTGCCGACGGTCGACGTGGAGTTGTTGCCCGGCGACGGAAATCCGCCCCTGGGGGTGGGTGAGGCCGCTCAGGGACCGACCGGGGCTGCGATCGGGAACGCCATATGTGACGCGCTCGGAGTCCGTGCGCGGACCATGCCCTTCACCCGGGAACAGATCGTCACCGCCATGCCGGGCTGACATTCGACGCTAGGTCTCCATGCCGACCTCACGCGGCGAGGCTGGCCAGTCTCGGCTTCACCGCGGGAATGGTCGACGGCGCCGACGGCTCCAACGTCACTGGTCCCTGAAGTGACTTCGCCAAGGCGGCTGCGGGCGCAGTCCCGATTACGACACCGTGCGCTGTGCCTTGCGGCGTGGGGATGAGAAGAGTCGTCCCGGGAACGAGGTCGTCGCCGATGCCGGTATCGCCGTTGAACCAATCGGTCAGCCACGCGATGGCGAGTTCTTCGACGGCGGGTGGGTTCTGCGGTTGGGGGAACCCTGCGACGACGTACGCGGTGAACTGGATCAGGGGGTTGCCCCCCCGCATCGAATCCATGTGCACGCCGCCGGCGAGCACGACACCGTTGAACCGGTCCGGACGCGCTGCGGACAACGCGTCGTTGACGTTGCTCAGCGAGTTGAACAATTCCAGGGCGCGCCGATCTCGCGGATCGGGATGTAATGGCCGCCGGTCGCCTCGTAGGTGTCCAGATTGGCCAGCGCGTTGGGCAGGGTGTCGCCGATCGGCACCCCGTCGAGAAGGATCACGCCGACCAGGTCGTCGGCGGCATCGTTTTCGGCGAGGAAGCCCGCCGCGCCGGAAACCAGGTTGGCGCCCAGCGAGTGGCCGGCCAGCGCAAACTGCTGCGGCAGCTGCGCCGCGTCCGGGTCGAGGCCGTACCTCGTCGCATAGCCCGCGTCCAACGCACTTTCAGTGAGCGCCG
>JAVRPF010000017.1:0-6058 GCA_032162385.1 Mycobacterium sp. | reverse complement strand
GAACGAAGGTCTCCTTGATGGAGCGGGCCGACGTCCAGCGCAGCAGGTTCAGCGGCGAACCGGCCTTGTCGTTGGTGCCCGAGGCGCGGGACCCGCCGAACGGCTGCTGGCCGACCACGGCGCCGGTGGGTTTGTCGTTGACGTAGAAGTTGCCTGCGGCATAACGCAACCGGTTCTCGGCCGCGAGGACCGCCGACCGGTCGTCGGCGATCACCGCACCGGTGAGGCCGTACTTGGATCCGGCGTCGACGACGCCAAGCACGTCGTCCCAGCGGTCGTCGTCGTACACGTGCACGGCGAGGATCGGACCGAAGTACTCGTTGCTGAATGCCTCGTCGGTCGGGTCGTCGGAGAGCAGCACGGTGGGCCGGACGAAATAACCTTCGCTGTCGTCGTATTCGCCGCCGACGGCGATGGTGACACCCGGCGCGCCCTTGGCCCGCTCGATGGCTGCGACGTTCTTGGCGAAGGCCCGCTCGTCGATCAGCGCACCGCCGTAGTTGGTCAGGTCGGTGACGTCGCCGTAGGTCAGCGTGGCGGTGGCGCCGAGGAAGTCGTCGCCCATCTGCAGCCACACGGAGCGCGGGATGAACGCCCGCGATGCCGCCGAGCACTTCTGGCCCTGATAGTCGAAGGCCCCGCGAATCAGTGCGGTGCGCAACACGTCGGGCCGCGCCGAGCTGTGCGCGACCACGAAGTCCTTGCCGCCTGTCTCGCCGACCAGTCGTGGATAGGTGTGGAAGCGGTCGATGTTGGTGCCGATCTCGCGCCACAGATGTTGGAACGTCGCGGTCGATCCGGTGAAGTGGATGCCCGCCAGTCGCGGATCGGCGAGCACCACGTCGGAGACCGCCAGGCCGTCGCCGGTGACCAGGTTGATCACGCCGGGTGGCATGCCCGCGGCCTCGAGCAACTGCATGGTGAGGTATGCCGAGAACGTCTGCGTGACCGACGGTTTCCACACCACGGTGTTCCCCATCAGGGCCGGCGCGGTGGGCAGGTTGGCTGCGATGGCGGTGAAGTTGAATGGCGTGATGGCGTAGACGAACCCCTCGAGCGGGCGGTAGTCCGTACGGTTCCAGACGCCGCGGGCGCTGATCGGCTGTTGCGCCATGATCTGGCGGGCAAACGCCACGTTGAAGCGCCAGAAGTCGATGAGCTCGCATGCGGCGTCGATCTCGGCCTGGTAGGCGGTCTTGGACTGGCCCAGCATGGTGGCGGCGGCGATCTTCTCCCGCCACGGGCCTGCCAGGAGATCGGCGGCGCGAAGGAGCACCGCGGCGCGCTCGTCGAACGGGGTCGCCGCCCAGGCGTCCTTGGCCGCGACCGCGGCGCTCACGGCGGCGACGGCCTCGGCGTGCCCGGCGTTGGTCAGGGTCCCCAACACCGCGTGGTGGCGGTGCGGCTGGACCACGTCGATGCGCTCGCCGTCGCCCATCGTGTGGGCTCCGCCGATGACGTGGGGAAGGTCGATGGGGTTGCCGACCAGCGCGTCCAGCGCGGCGGTCAGGCGGGCACGTTCGGGGCTGCCCGGCGAGTAGTCGTGCACCGGCTCGTTGGCAGGCGCCGGAACGTCGGTGATGGCAGCAATCCCTTGCGAGGCGTTCATGGTCACAACGATCTCGCACCGAGACAGCCAAACCGTTGGCTGATCGGACAAGCTATGGCATCGGTGTCAGTAAGATCACACAACGTGACGACATCGGGGGTCAGCCTCGGCCAGCTGATCCTGGCGCTGGACGCAACCATGGTGACGTTGGTCGACGCGCCGCGTGGGCTGGACTTGCCCGTGGCATCGGCCGCCCTGATCGACTCCGACGACGTCCGGCTCGGCCTCGCCGCGGGATCGGGGTCGGCCGACGTGTTCTTCCTGCTCGGCGTCACCGACGACGACGCGGTCGCCTGGCTCGACCAGCAGGTCAACCGACGCGTCCCCGCGGCGATCTTCGTCAAGGAACCCGCCGACGCCGTGGTGGCGCGGGCAGTCGCCGCTGGGACGGCGGTGGTGGCCGTCGAACCGCGGGCGCGCTGGGAACGCCTCTACCGTCTGGTCGACCACGTCTTCGAACACCACGGCGACCGCGCCGACCCGTTGTACGACTCGGGCACCGACCTGTTCGGCCTCGCCCAGTCGATCGCCGACCGGACGCACGGCATGGTGAGCATCGAGGACGCGCAGTCGCACGTGTTGGCCTACTCCGCCTCCAACGACGAGGCCGACGAGTTGCGGCGGCTGTCGATCCTGGGCCGCGCAGGCCCACCCGAGCACCTCGCATGGATCGGTCAGTGGGGCATCTTCGACGCGCTGCGCGCCCGCGACGACGTCGTCCGCGTCGCCGATCGCCCCGAGCTGGGGCTGCAACCGCGCCGGGCGATCGGCATCCACCAACCCGGCCAGGACCGGCGGCGGGGATCCGTGTTCGTCGGGACCATCTGGGTGCAGCAGGGGTCCCGGCCGCTGGCCGACGATGCGGACGAGGTGCTGCGCGGGGCGGCGGTCCTCGCGGCCCGCATCATGTCGCGGCTGGCCGCTACGCCCTCGACGCATGCGGTGCGAGTCCAGGAAGTCCTGGGGTTGCGTGACGGTCAAGGCGACGACACTCAGATTGCCGACCTGGCCCGCGAACTCGGCATCGTCGCCGACGGGCGCGCCGCCGTCGTTGGCTTCGACTGCACGGCCGACGTGCCGTCGCGGCTGGCCGACGTGCTGGCGTTGAGCGCCAGCGCTTTTCGCCCCGACGCCCAGGTGGCAGCCCGCGGGTCGCGGGTGTACGTGCTGTTCCCACACACCGGTAAGGCGGCGTCGGTGACGTCGTGGGTCCGAGGCACCATCGGCGGCCTGCGCGCCGAGCTGGATCTGCAATTGCGGGCCGTGATCGCCACCCCGGCAACGGGACTGAGTGCGGTGGCCGCCGCTCGCGCCGAGGTAGATCGGGTCCTCGACAGCGCAGAGCGCCACCCCGGCGCCATCGGCCAGGTCACCTCACTCGCCGAGGCACGCACCACGGTGGTCCTCGACGAGATCGTCACCATGATCGGTGCCGATGAGCGCCTGATCGATCCGCGGGTGCGCGAACTGCGGGACAAGGATCCTGTTCTGGCCGAGACGTTGCGGGCGTACCTGGACAGCTTCGGTGACGTCGCTGCCGCGGCTCAATGGCTGCACGTACACCCCAACACCGTCCGCTACCGGGTGCGCCGGATCGAGCAGGTATTGAGCTCGTCCTTGGCCGATCCCGACGTGCGGCTGCTGCTGTCGCTGAGCCTGCGCGCCGGGTGAACGCAGCCGTCACACCGAAGCCAGGAACTCCCGCGTCGCCCGAATGAACGCCTCCTTCTCGGTGACCATCGGCACGTGCGCCGACTCCTCGAAGAGTTGCCATCGGGCGCCGGGGATCGCTTCGACCATGGGGCGCACCGTATCCGGCGTCATCTCGTCGAATCTTCCGGAGGTCACCAGCACAGGCAGGTCGAGTTCGCCGAGTCGATCGGTGACGTCCCAATCGGCCAACGTGCCGGTGACGTCCCACTGCGCGCCGACCATGGCGGCGAAGATCGCATGGTTCATCCCCGGCAGGGCCGCCCGTACATGGTCAGGGACGTCGTCGACGCCCGTGAAGTACAACCGATTGAACAGCCCGATGGCGGCCAGGTACTCGGGATCGGTTGTGGTACTGGCGGATTCGTGAGCATCGATGACGGCGCCCGCACCGTCGGGCAGCGTGTCCTTCAGGTGCGTCGCCTCGCGCTCGAGGAGCGGGATGCTGGCGCAGGTGTTGGCCAGGTGCAGGCTGAGCAGTCCTGCGGGAGCGCGCAACGCATACTCGAGGGCAATCCAACCGCCCGCGGACTGGCCGAGCAGATGTACCCGATCGAGTCTCAACGCTTGACGGACGGTGTCGACTTCGTCGGCGAACGTGGCAAGTGTCCAGAGACTGGCGTCGTCAGTCCGGTCGGATCGGCCGCAGCCGATCTGGTCGTAGTAGATCACCGGCCGCTCGTCCGCCAAGGCGTCGAGGTCGCGCAGGTAGTCGTGCGGCATTCCAGGACCGCCGTGAATCACCAACAGCGGCAACGCATCCGAATCACCCACTATCCGGTAGTAGACCGAGCCGTGCGGACCGACGATCGTTCCGTCGCGCACGTCAGGCGCTCAGGCGGTGCACTGCGGCGTCGATGCGCCCGTCGGTGGCGGTCAGTGCGATCCGCACGTAGGAGGCACCGCGCGGCCCGTAGAACTCGCCAGGGGCGACGAGGATTCCGCGCTGCGCCAGCCACGCCACCGTGTCGCGGCAGGGCTCCCCGCGCGTCGCCCACAGGTAGAGGCCGGCATCCGAGTGGTCGACCGTGAAGCCGGCGTCCCGCACCGCACCCAACAGGGCTATCCGGCGGCGCGCGTAGCGCTCCTTCTGCTCCTTCTCGTGCGCGTCGTCGTCGAGAGCGGCGACCATCGCGGCCTGCACCGGGGTCGGGACCATCATCCCGGCATGCTTGCGCACGGCCAGCAACTCGGCGACGACGGCGGGGTCACCGGCCACGAAGCCGGCGCGGTAACCGGCCAGCGACGACGTCTTCGACAGCGAGTGCACCGCGAGCAGGCCGGTGTGGTCGCCGTCGCAGACCGACGGGTGCAGCACCGAGACCGGTTCGGCATCCCAGCCCAGACCCAGATAGCACTCGTCGGAGGCGATCAGCGCGCCGCGGTCGCGCGCCCAGCCGACGACCTTGCGGAGGTGTTCGACGCCGAGAACCGCGCCAGTGGGGTTGCTCGGCGAGTTCAGGTACACCAGCTTCGGCATCTGCGGACCGAGTTGGGTGAGCGAGTCGGCGCGCATCACCTGTGCGCCTGCGAGTCGGGCGCCGACGTCGTAGGTCGGGTAGGCCAGTTCGGGCACCACCACGAGGTCATCGGGACCGAACGCCAGCAGCGTGGGCAACCAGGCGATGAGTTCCTTGGTGCCGATGACAGGTATCACGGCATCGTCGGCGACGTCGGTGATGCCGTATCGACGCCGCAGCGCCGACGTCGCCGATGCGCGAAGGGCCGGAGTGCCCGCAGTGGTCGGGTAGCCGGGCGCGCCGCTCGCGTCGGCGAGTGCGGTGCGGATCAGCGGGGCGACCGGATCCACTGGCGTGCCGACCGACAGGTCGACGATGCCGTCGGGGTGCGCCCTGGCCTGGGCGGTGACCTCGGCCAGCGTGTCCCAGGGGAAGACCGGCAGCGACCCCGAGACGGGCCCAGAAGCAGACCTGGCCGTTGTCAGTCCTCGCCCTGCGGTGGCAGGTCCTTCACGACCTGCGGGTCGTTGTCGGTCTGGCCGACCTTGGAGGCGCCGCCCGGCGACCCGAGTTCGGTGAAGAAGTCGGCGTTGATCTGGGTGTATCCGCTCCACTGATCGGGAACGTCATCCTCGTAGTAGATGGCCTCCACCGGGCAGACCGGCTCGCAGGCACCGCAGTCCACGCACTCGTCGGGGTGGATGTAGAGCATCCGCGCGCCCTCGTAGATGCAATCGACGGGGCATTCCTCGATGCACGCCTTGTCTTTGATATCGACGCAAGGTTCGGCGATCGTGTACGTCACGAAGGTCTCCTCGACTCCTCATAGGGGCTGCGGGTCGGTCATTCTGGCTGGGCTCGTTGAGAAGCCGCCGCAAGTATGGGGTGTCCATACCTGTACGACTGTCTCAGTGTGCCCTAACTTCACGCGCCTCCCGTTAGGGGTGGCGCGTGGTTACTGATACTAGACGTTGCAGATACAGGTCGCCTAGTGGCCCGCCCCTGCGTGGCTCGGCAGCTTCAAGCCCGAGCAAATGGGCGTCAGTGTGAGCTGGCGCACGCCGTCGACCCCGGTGTGATCGCGTGCGATTCCGGCGAAAACCTCGGCCGCGGGGAACACGGCCCCGTCAACGTCCGTTATCCATTTCATAACAATCGCTTAGCTCAGCTAAGCTCAATCGAGGAGTCGAAATGAAGAAGTTAGCTCTCGGCATAGGCACTGCCGGCACCCTCGCCGCGATGACCCTCGGGTTGGCGAGCCCCGCTATGGCGGCACCGC
>JAVRPF010000016.1:0-3248 GCA_032162385.1 Mycobacterium sp. | reverse complement strand
CCGAGCTCGGGGGCCGGCGCCCGCTGACCGAGCCCCAGGAATGACAGCGCGGCGAGCAGCAGCACGACGTTGCCGATGTCCAGACTGGCGCTGACTACCGCCGTGGGCACCACGCCGGGCAGCAGGTGGCGGGTGACGATCCGCGACCGACTGACCTCGGCCAGCCGGGCAGCCTCGACGTGCGGACGGGCGGCGAGCGCCTTGGTCTCGCCGCGCACGATGCGGGCGTAGTACGGCCACCACACCAGTGACACGCCGATCAGGGTGTTGACCAGACCGCATCCGAGCGCGGCAACGATGGCGATCGCAACCAGTGCACCGGGTAGCGCCAGAAACAGGTCGGTGATGCGCATCAGGAGAACCGAGTCGACCCAGCCACCGGTCGCGCCCGCGATCAACCCGATGGTGCCGCCGATGAGCAGGCCGATCGCCACCACCACCAGCGCGCTCAGCCAGCTCACCTGGATACCGATCAAAGTGCGGGACAACAGATCTCGACCGATCCCGTCAGTGCCGAGCAGGTGCCCAGGGCTCAGCGGCGGCAGGTTGATGGCGCCGACGGGTTGGATCGGGTTGTACGGGGCGAGCTGCCGCGCGAACACGGCGACCAGCGTCACCAGGGCAAGTAACCCGACCAGGACCCACGCCGTCGGCCGGGCCAGACGCGCCCCACCGACCGACACCGGCCGCAGCCTTCGGCGGGGCACCAGGATTGCGGTCACGACACGGCTCCCTCGACGATCTCGGGCACCGCGGCGAGCAGGGTGCGGGTGTAGGGCTCGCGGGGTTCGGCGATCACCTGCTCCGCAGGACCTAGCTCAACGACGCGGCCGGCCTGCATGACGGCGATGCGATCACCCATCAGCCGGGCGACCGCCAGGTCGTGGGTGACGAACAGCACCGTCATCCCGATCCGCGCCCGCAGATCGCGGATGAGGGCCAACACGCTCTTGGCCAGCGAGGCGTCCAGGGCGCTGGTGGGTTCGTCGCACAGCAGCACCGCGGGCGGAATCATCGTGGCGCGGGCCAGCACGACGCGCTGTCGCTGCCCGCCGGACAGCTCACCCGGGCGGGCCTTGGCAACTTCCGGCGGCAAGTCGACCGCAGCCAGCGCCGCAATCACGCGCTCCCTGACCTCGGCCCGCGACAGCTTGAGGGGACGCAATCGCTCGCCCAGCGTTTCGCCGACGCTCATCCACGGGGTGAGCGACGAGCCGGCGTCCTGGAACACCATCTGCGGCCCGCCGGTGCCGGCGAGCGTGACGGAGCCGGACGTCGGCTTCTCGAGTCCGGCGACGATCCGCAGCATGGTCGACTTGCCGGAACCGCTTTCCCCGACGATCGCCAGTGCCTCGCCCGGCGCGATGTCCAGGTCGACCCCGTCGACGGCGTTGATCTCCCGGGAGCGGCCGCGCCCCCAGCCAACGCCCCGGCGCACGATGAACGTGCAGCGCAGGTCGCTGATCGACACTGCCGGTTCGGAGTCGTCGGCGTCCCCGCTGAACCGCTCGTCGCGAGGCATCGTCAGGCTCAGCCGGGACACGAGCAGCGAACGGGTGTAGTCGTGCTGCGGGTTGCGCACCACATCGGAAGCCGGGCCGATTTCGACCAGCTCGCCGTGGTGCAAAACGGCGAGCCGGTCGGCGATCTGGTCGGCGACGCCGAGGTCGTGGGTGATCAGCAGCACCGAGCAGCCGAACTCATCGCGCAGCTCGCGCAGCAGGTCCAGCAGTTGCGCCTGCACGGTCACGTCGAGTGCGGTCGTCGGTTCGTCCGCGACGATCAGACCAGGACGGCCGCCGACCGCGATCGCCGCCATCACCCGCTGCCGCAGCCCGCCGGACAGCTCGTGCGGGTAGACCCGCAGGCGCAGCTGGGCGTCGCGGACCCCGACGGTTTCGAGCAGCCGGACGGATTCGGCGTCGCCGTGGGTGACCTCACCAATCTGCTTGCCGATTCGCATCGTCGGGTTCAGCGACGTCATCGGGTCCTGGAAGATCGCGCCGAGCACCTCGGCCCGCACCCGGCGCAGCTCGGACGGGCTCGCCCGGACCATGTCCACTCCGTCAACGGTGACTTGGCCGTCGGCCTGCGGATGTGAGGTGTCCGGGAGCAACCCGAGCAGGCTCAACGCGAGCACGCTCTTACCGGAGCCGGATTCGCCAACAAGGCCGAGGATCTCACCGGGCCGGATCCGAAGGTCGATGTGCTCGAGGATCTGGCTCCGAATACCGTTGCGCACCAACGACAGCGAGAAGTCAGTGAGTGCGGCTACCGGTTCGGTCACGACGTCACCTCCGCAACCGGCGGGAACAGCACGGGCGAATCCACGACGGCCTGGTGGATCTCGCGCGGCGTCGTCAACCACACGCCGGCGCCGGTGGCGACGCGCTCGAGTGCTCTTCGGACGGCGCGCAAGCGGAACGGCACCCCGGTGATGAACGAGTGCAACACGATGCTCATCACCAGCGGGCGTGGCGTCACCGAGAGTTCGGCGAACTCGTCGACGATCATGTCGGCGAACTCGTGGGCGGACGCCTGCCTGCCGATCATCGTCGACGAGTCGTTTATCTCCGCGTTGTACGGAATCGAGAGCAGCGGACCGGATTCCGTGGTCAGCCAGACGGGCTGGTCGTCCAGTCGCAGGTCGAGCAGGTAGCGGTACCCGGTCTCGGCCAACAGGCTCAGGGTGGCCGGGGTGTGGCTGAGCCAGGGGCTGGACCATCCGCCCGGGGCTGCCCCCTCGTGCGCGCGGATGCGGTCGGCTACGTGTGTCAGGTAGGCACGCTCGGCGTCGGGGGTCATCTCCGACAACGAATCGGAGTTGGAGCGGCCGTGCCCGACGATATCGGCACCGGCCCGCCGGGCCGCCTCCAGGACGGCCGGGGCCTCGTCGTACACGTCGGTATTCAGCAGTACGGTCGGCGGGATGCCAAGGCCGCAAAGCGCTTCGAAGATCCGGAAGGCGCCGACCCGGTTTCCGTAGTCGCGCCAGGCCGTGTTCACCAGGTCCGGGGCGGGCATGTCGGGCAGCACGTCCTCGGTGCGACCATCGCCGAACCGGTAGGACTCGACGCCGACGCACACGACGACGGCGAGCCGCGCACCGTTGGGCCAGGTGCCTGCCGGCCGGGCCGGCAGCGGGGTGTACGGGTATCCGGCAGGGTTCGTCACGAGGCCACCCAGCGGTTGAAGCCGACATCCGTTGCGGCCGAGCGGCGCACGATGTGCTGGTACGCGGGGAACAG
>JAVRPF010000015.1:0-4020 GCA_032162385.1 Mycobacterium sp. | reverse complement strand
CCTGCGCTGCATCGGATGCAGGTCGTCGGGGCTGCCGAGCCCCGCCACGGTAGTGACCGTGTGACCGGACGCGCGGAACGCGGGGAACACGCACGAATGCACGACGGAGTCGTCGACCAACACCGAGCAGGCGCCGCAGTCGCCTGCGTCGCAGCCCTTCTTCACCTCGACGTGACCGTGTTCGTGCAGGAACGTGCGCAGGCACTGCCCCGGCCACGGATCATCCTGTACCGCTTCGCCGTTCACGATGATCGTCACGACAACTCCGCCCGCACCTGCTCGGCGAGCAGCAGGGTCATGGCCCTGCGCCAGTCGGGATCGCCGTGCGGATCGTCGGTCCAGGAGTCGGCGGGGATGCCGTCGCGAGCTGCCAGGAGCTCGTCGGGGCCGGGGACGGACGCGAACTCGAACACGAACGGGCGCACGGTGGCGGCCGTCACCGACAGCACGAAACGGCCTCCGTCGGCGGCGGTGTCGCGGCGGCCGATCACCACGACACCGGACCGGCCCAGCGGCGACGGCGCCAGCTTGCGGTACGCGGTGCGCGCCCGCAATGCGCTGGCAGGCAAGTGTACCGAGCGCAGCACGTCGCCGCGGGCCAACACGTTCTCCGAACTCCCGGTGACGAATTCGGTGACCGGCAGGCGGTAGTCGCCACCGTCGGCGCGCCACACCATCAGTTGGCCGTCGAGGGCTGAGGCCAGCGAGATCATCGCGCCTGCGGGAAACGACAGGCAGATGTTGCCGCCGACGGTCGCGGTGTTCCAGATCTTGAACGACGCCAGCAGCGCCGTGCAGCACTGGTGGAACAGCGGGGCCGCGCGCCAGTCCGGCGTGCTCTGCGCCAGCCGGGTCGACAAGGCCGACAGCTCGGCAAGGGTGCAGGTCGCGCTGAGCTCGATCTCATTGTCGCCCAAGGTGATCGGTGGCCAGCCCAGACCGGTGAGGTCCACCAGGCGGCGCAGATGCGGTTGCGGTACCGAGAACAGCCACGTGCCGCCGGCCAGCACGGCGTCGTCGGGGCCCAGCGGCCAGACCTCATCGCGGCGGCTCGGGGTGACGATTGCCTCGATGGTGTTGAGATCCACCAATCGACGGTAGTCAAGCGCCGCCGCCACCGCATGTCCGGCCCGGCACCGATAGCAAAAGTGCAACCGGGTGGTTGCGCTCAGTCGCGAACATGTGCAATTCTAGAGTTGCACATCAAACCCGACCCGAGAGGCAACCGTGACTACGCTCGACATCACCCGCAGCATCGACATCAATGCGCCTGCCGAGAAGGTGTGGGCCGCGCTCACCGAGCCCGACCTGATCGCCCAGTGGTTTGGCGACACGTGCGAATTCGACCCGACACCGGGCGGCGTCGGATCGTTCGGCTGGTCGGCCCACGGCACCTTCCGCGTGGTCGTCGAACACGTCGACCGGCCCAAGACGCTGATCTACCGATGGGCCAGGGAACAGGGCGTCGACCCCGTGCCGGGCAACTCGACCGTCGTGCGGTTCGACCTCACCGAGTCCGCGGGCGGCACCCGACTCACTCTGCTCGAAACCGGATTCGACGAGCTCGCCGACCCGCAGTCCGCGCACGACGACAACACCGGCGGTTGGCTCGCCGAGCTGGGCGAACTCGTGGAGTTCCTGGAGTCCCGGTGACCGAGGACGCCGCGACGATGCCCCGGGTGCTCTCGGTGCTCGCCGACGAGACCCGGTGGCGCATCCTGTCCGAGATCGGCGCCGCGGACCTTTCCGCCAGCGCGTTGGCCGGCCGGCTGCCCGTCAGCAGGCAGGCCATCGCCAAGCACCTCGCCGTGCTGGCCGAGGCCGGCTTGGTCGAGTCCGTCCGTGCCGGACGTGAGGTCCGGTACCGCGCGCTGGGTGCGTGCCTCAGCGCACTGGCAAATGAGCTCGAAGCGGTCGGCAGACGCTGGGACCGGCGCCTCGAGGTCATCAAGAGCATCGCCGAACGGGCGGATTGACGGCTAATCTCATCGGCATGACGGATGAGCTCGCCGACGTCGCTGGGCCAGACCCAAGTGGGGACGCTGAGCTGCCGCCGGTCGAGTACGCGCTGGCCGGCGGCGCGCCGCAGCGGGTGGGCTGGTTCCGCTTCTACTTCGCCGACGAGCGGTGGGAGTGGTCGCCCCAGGTCGAACTGATGCACGGCTACGAGCCCGGCTCGGTGCGGCCCACCACCGGGGTGGTCCTGTCGCACAAGCACCCCGACGACCATGGCCAGGTAGCCGCCACCCTCGAGGAGATCCGGCGGACGTCCGGCGCCTTCAGCACCCGCCACCGGATCATCGACACCCACGGCGAGATCCATCACGTGGTGGTGGTCGGCAAGCAAATGCGCGACGACTCGGACACGGTGATCGGATCCGACGGCTTCTACGTCGACGTGACGCCGTCCATCACCGAGGCCAGGGAGGAACGCGTCACCGAAGCGGTCGCCGAGATCGCCGAGGCCCGTGGCGGCATCGAACAGGCCAAGGGCATGCTGATGCTGATCTATCGGATCACCGCGGACTCGGCGTTCGAGCTGCTCAAGTGGCGATCGCAGGAGGCCAACGTCAAGCTGCGGGTGCTGGCCGAGCAGGTCGTGAAGGACTTCCTCGAACGCTCCTACGACGAAGTCCTGCCAACCCGCGCGGAATATGACCGGTTGTTGCTGACCGCACACCTCCGCGTCGAATCCTGAGGTCTTCGGGCCGGGTTTCGGCGGGCACCGGTATGGGCACCCATGGCTGGAGTTTCACTAGGAGGCGGTGACATGCCCGGAGCATCGATCAAGAACGAGAAGATGTATGAGGACCTGCGGCGGCAGGGCGAGTCCAAACAGAAGTCGGCTAGGATCTCCAACGCAGCGGCAGCCCGCGGCGCGTCGGCGGTTGGCCGTAAGGGCGGCGAGTCCGGTTCGTACGACGACTGGACGGTGCCGGAACTGCGCAACCGCGCCAAGGAGATCGGACTGTCGGGCTATTCACGGCTGACCAAGTCGAAGCTGATCTCCAAGTTACGGAACTCATGACCCGGCGCCATTGCCTGGAAATCATGAGCGCTGGTGAACGCGGCGTTCGTGGTTAGCTGGAATTCCAAGGGTAGTCTCACTCAGACATCACCAGGAGGGCGCGTGGAGAACGAGGTCGAGTTCCGGGTTGCGGCCAAGCTCGAGAACCTTGCCGTGCTGCGCACGTTGATCGCGGCGATGGGAACGTTCGAAGACCTCGACATGGACACCGTCGCCGACTTGCGTCTGGCGGTGGACGAAGCCTGTACCCGCTTGATCCGGTCGGCAGTTCCCGGCTCGACGCTCATCCTCGTCGTCCGTCCGCAGGACAACGAGGTCGTGATCGACGCGTCCACCACCTGCACGTCACCAGACATCATGGCGCCCGGCAGCTTCAGCTGGCACGTCCTGAGCTCGTTGACCGACGAGGTGAAGACGTTCCAGAACGGTGAGGCGCTCAACGACGGCGCGGTGTTCGGGATCTCCATGACGACGAGACGAGCGAGCTCGCTGCGGTGACGACCCCGTCCTCTCGGGGTTCGTCTTCACGATCGAACTCTGAATACGCCGACGTCGTCGACATGTTCCGCGAACTTCGCGAACTGGACGACGACGCCCCCGAGGTCACCCGCCAGCGTGATGCCATCGTCGAGCGGTGCCTACCCCTGGCCGACCACATTGCCAGGCGGTTCGACGGCCGCGGCGAGCCCCGCGACGACCTGGTGCAGGTCGCCAGGGTCGGCCTGGTGAACGCCGTGATCCGGTTCGACGTGGACGCCGGATCGGATTTCGTGTCGTTCGCAGTGCCGACCATCATGGGTGAGGTCCGCAGGCACTTCCGGGACAACAGCTGGTCGGTCAAGGTGCCTCGTCGGCTCAAGGAGCTGCATCTCCGGTTGGGTGCCGCGACGGCAGATCTGTCGCAGCGGCTCGGCCGCGCCCCCACTCCGTCGGAGCTCGCCACGGAGCTCGAGATGGATCGCGACGAGGTGGTCGAGGGTCTGATCGCCGGG
>JAVRPF010000014.1:0-2828 GCA_032162385.1 Mycobacterium sp. | reverse complement strand
GGATGATCGTGCCCGCCGCCATCTACGTCGGCACCAACCTGGCCGCGGGCCACCCCGAGAACCTCGACGGCTGGGCGGTGCCCATCGCCACCGACATCGCGTTCGCGCTGGCCGTGCTGGCGGTGCTGTCGACCCACCTGCCGACCGCGTTGCGCACGTTCCTGCTCACACTCGCCGTGGTCGACGACCTACTGGCGATCACCATCATCGCCGTCTTCTACACCGATGATCTGGCGCTGGGACCGCTGGCCCTGGCGCTGCTTCCGGCTGGCCTGTTCGGGTTGGCCGTGCAGCGCGGCGTGCGGCGGTGGTGGCTGCTGGTCCCGCTGGCGGTGGCCACGTGGGCGCTGGTGCACGCCGGCGGGGTGCACGCGACGGTGTCCGGGGTGCTGCTGGGCTTCGCGGTGCCGGTGCTCGGTCGGCATTCGGTCGCCGAACACTTCGAGCATCGGCTGCGGCCGCTGTCCGCCGGGGTGGCGGTGCCCGTGTTCGCGTTCTTCGCCGCAGGGGTGACGGTCGGCGGCTGGCACGGTCTTGGGGCGTCGCTGCTGCATCCGGTGACCATCGGCGTATTCGCCGCCTTGGTGCTGGGCAAGCCGCTGGGTGTGTTCATCACGACGTTCCTGTTGGCCCGGTTCACCGGTGCGTCGCTCGATGACGACCTGGCCTGGCGCGACGTGCTGGGCGTGGCGCTGTTGGCCGGCATCGGGTTCACCGTGTCCCTATTGATCGGCGAACTGGCGTTCGGTTACGGAACCGTGGCGGGTGCAGACGCGAAGATCGGGGTGCTGACCGGATCCGTGGTCGCCGGTGCGCTGGCCGCGGTGGTGCTGGTCAGCCGCAACGCCGTCTACCGCCGCATCCATGCCATGGAGACAGTCGACGCCGACCACGACGGTGTGCCCGACATCTATCGGCCTTGACAGGACTGTCCCATCTACCCGTGGGTAAACTGGCCAAATGCTCGAACAGATCCGCGGCCCCGCTGATCTGCAGCACCTGTCGCAGTCGCAGCTGAGTGATCTGGCCTGCGAGATCCGCGAATTCCTGATTCACAAGGTCGCTGCAACCGGTGGGCATCTTGGCCCCAATCTCGGTGTCGTCGAGTTGACGCTCGCGCTGCACCGGGTGTTCGACTCGCCGTACGACCCGATCATCTTCGACACGGGCCACCAGTCCTACGTGCACAAGATGCTCACGGGACGCTGCCCGGATTTCGACAACCTGCGCAAGAAGGGTGGTCTGTCGGGCTACCCGGCGCGCAGCGAGAGCGAGCACGACTGGGTGGAGTCCAGCCACGCCAGCTCCGCGCTGTCCTACGCCGACGGCATGGCCAAGGCCTTCGAGCTGAGCGGACACCGCAACCGTCACGTGGTCGCGGTCGTCGGTGACGGCGCGCTGACCGGCGGCATGTGCTGGGAGGCGCTGAACAACATCGCCGCCTCGGGCAGGCCGGTGGTCATCGTCGTGAACGACAACGGACGCAGCTACGCCCCGACCATCGGCGGTTTCGCCGACCACCTCGCGGGCCTGCGGCTGCAACCTGGCTACGAGAAGCTGCTGGAGAGGGGTCGCGACACGGTCCGCGGTGTGCCGCTGATCGGCGAGCTCTGCTACCAGTGCATGCACAGCGTCAAGGCGGGCATCAAGGACGCGCTGGCGCCGCAGGTGATGTTCACCGACCTCGGGCTGAAGTACGTCGGCCCCATCGACGGCCACGACGAGCATGCCGTCGAGGTCGCGCTGCGCAACGCCCGCGGCTTCAACGCGCCCGTCATCGTGCACGTCGCAACCCAGAAGGGCATGGGCTACGGCCCGGCGGAGGCCGACGAAGCCGAGCAGATGCACTCGACCGGGGTGATCGATCCGCAGACCGGACTCTCCACGTCGGTGGCGGCGCCGGGCTGGACGTCGGTGTTCTCCGACGAGCTGATCAAGCTTGCGGCCAAGCGCCGCGACATCGTCGCCATCACCGCCGCGATGCCCGGGCCCACTGGGTTGAGCGCGTTCCGCCAGCGGTATCCGGACCGATTCTTCGACGTCGGCATCGCCGAGCAGCACGCCATGACGTCGGCCGCCGGGCTGGCGATGGGTGGCATGCACCCGGTGGTGGCGATCTACTCAACGTTCCTGAACCGGGCGTTCGACCAGATCATGATGGACGTCGCACTGCACGAGCTGCCCGTCACCATGGTGCTCGACCGAGCCGGTGTCACCGGGAATGACGGCGCCAGCCACAACGGGGTCTGGGATTTGTCGATCCTTGGCATCGTGCCCGGCATTCGAGTCGCCGCCCCGCGCGACGCCGCCCGGCTGCGCGAGGAACTCGGCGAGGCGCTCGCCGTAAACACCGGACCCACTGCGGTCCGGTTCCCGAAGGGCGATGTGGGCGAAGACATTCCGGCCGTCGAACGCCGCTCGGGTGTCGACGTGCTGGCCATGCCCGCCCAGGGACTTTCGGCCGACGTGCTGTTGGTGGCGGTCGGACCGTTCGCCTCGATGGCGCTGTCGGCGGCCGAGCGGCTGCAGAAGCAGGGCATCGGCGTCACCGTGGTCGACCCGCGGTGGGTGCTGCCGGTGCCCGATGTCATGGGTGAGCTCGCGACGGCGCACAAGCTGGTCGTCACAGTCGAGGACAATGGCGTGCACGGCGGTGTCGGGTCGGCGGTGTCGGGAGCGTTGCGTCATGCCGAGATCGACGTGCCCTGCCGCGACGTCGGAGTGCCCCAGGAGTTCCAGGCCCACGCATCGCGTCGTGAGGTGCTCGCCGAGGTCGGTCTGACCGACCAACACGTCGCCCGCCAGATCACCGGCTGGGTGGCCGCACT
>JAVRPF010000013.1:0-3959 GCA_032162385.1 Mycobacterium sp. | reverse complement strand
TGACATCGCCAAGCAGATCGGTGGGGATCACGTCGTGGTGACGTCGATCATGTCCGATCCGAACGCCGACCCGCACGAGTATGAGGCGGACGCCAAGACCGCGGCCGCACTGAGCAAGGCGCAGTTCGTGATCGAAAATGGTTTGGGTTACGACGATTTCATGGACAAACTGCTATCGGCGTCACCGAACCCGAGCCGGACCGTGCTCAACGCGGCTGATGCCATGAAGATCTCGGGGCAGGACGCCAACCCGCACATCTGGTACGACATCTCCAAGATTCCCGATGTGGCGTCGGGGATCGCCGACCAGCTTGGCAAGCTTGATTCCGCCGATGCCGCTACATTCACGGCCAACGCCAAGAGGTTCAGCGATAGCCTCGCGCCGATCAACGCAGCGATCGCCAACATCAAGGCCAAGTACCCAGGCGCCCCGGTCGGCTACACCGAACGGGTGCCGGGTTACCTGGTGGAGGCCGCCGGTTTGAAGTTGGCGACACCCGCGTCGTTCGCGCAGTCGATCGAGGATGGCAACGATCCGAGCCCAGCCGATAATAGGGCCATGGATGCCGCCCTCACGAACAAGGCCATCAAGGTGCTGCTCTACAACGGGCAGGTGACCAGCCCGGCGACCGACGCGGTCAAGGAGCTCGCGCAGAAGAGTGGGGTGTCCGTGGTCGGGGTGACCGAGACGTTGCCGCCCACCGACAAGGACTTCCACGACTGGCAGCTGCGCCAGATCAACGAAGTCACCACCGCGCTCGGGGGGTGAACGTGGCTGAAGCCGTGTCGTCCGCGCAACCGACCGTTGAGCTGCGCCGGGCCGGTCTGGCCTACGGGGGTCGTCAGCTGTGGCAAAACATGGACCTCACCGTGGCGCCGGGTGAGTTCGTCGCCGTGCTGGGCCCCAATGGCAGCGGCAAGACCTCGCTGGTCAAGGGGCTGTTGGGGTTGACTCTGCTGTCCTCAGGATCAGTGCAGGTCTGCGGAGCCCCGCCGCGGCGGGGCAGCAGCGACATCGGCTACATCCCCCAGCAGAAGAGTTTCGACCGCGATTTGCCGATCCGGGGAATCGACCTGGTGCGCCTGGGCCTGGACGGGCACCGGTGGGGTATAGGGCTGCCGAGCCGGCGGCGGCGACGGCGGGTCGAGGAGGCGATCGTGTCCGTGGGCGCAACGCGTTTCGCACGCTCTCCCATCGGAAGCCTCTCCGGAGGAGAGCAGCAGCGGTTGCGCATCGCCCAAGCACTCGTGGGTGACCCGCAGCTGCTGCTGTGCGACGAACCGTTGCTGTCCCTGGACCTCAAGCACCAGCGCGAGGTCGTCGAGCTGATCGACGCCCAGCGCCGCACATCCGCCATCTCGGTAATGTTCGTGACCCACGAGATCAACCCGATCATGGCCGTCGTGGATCGCGTCTTGTACCTGGTGGGCACTCGATGGGCGGTCGGAACACCGGCGGAGATCTTCACCAGCGCAAAGCTTTCCGAGCTGTATCAAACAGACGTCGAGGTGCTGGAGGTGGGCGGGCGCATCGTCGTCGTCGGTGCACCCGACAGCCCGCACGCCGAGGCCGGCAGTTCGCACTACCACCACCCTTCGGGGCAGGAAGTCATCGTCCGATGACGCTGTCGGACTACCTTTCGGAAACTTTCGTCCGCAACGCGCTGATCGCCGCCACCCTGGTGGCGATCACCGCAGGGCTGATCGGGCCGGTGGTCATCATGCGCGACCTCGCGTTCGCCGTACACGGCACCGCCGAGTTGGCGTTCACCGGAGCCGCGGCAGGCCTGCTGGTGGCCGACGATCCGCTGCTGGGTGCACTGTTGGGCTCGATCGTGGTGGCAACTGCTGTCGGCTTCCTGGGGAACCGTGTACGCGAACGGAATTCGGCGATCGGAGTGATCCTGGCGTTCGGACTCGGCGTCGGTGTCTATCTGCTGTCGCTGTATAAAGGGTTCGCCACCGCGGCGACCAACATCCTGTTCGGGCAGATCTTCGGGGTGAGCCCCGGTCAGATCACCCTGCTCACGGCCATCGCGGTCGGTGTCCTGATTGCGATGGTGCTGTTGTACCGGCCGCTGCTGTTCGCGTCGGTGGATCCCGAGCTGGCCGAGGCCCGCGGCGTGCGCACCCGGCTGGTCGGTCTGCTGTTCGTCTACGTCCTGGCGCTCACCGTCACCGAGGCCGCCCAGGTTGTCGGCACCTTGTTGGTCCTGAGCCTGGCCATCACGCCCGCCGCGGCAGCCAGCCGCCTCAGCGCTCGAACCCCGGTTGTCATCGGCATCTCGATCACGCTTGCTCTGATCGCAGCCGATGGCGGCTTGGTGCTGAGCCTCATTCACTCGGACGTCAAAGCCAGCGTGTTCATCTCGGCGATCAGTTTCGCGTTCTATGTCCTTGCCCGAGTGGGCGCCCGGTGGATCCTGCCCGCACTCACCAGTCGCCGACATGCGTCGGGACACTCCGGAACCCGCGGCGAGACGCTGCCGAATGCCCACGCGCGCGACCCGGCACCTGGCGGCGGTGGCGTAGCATCAGTTGCCACTTCTGAGCGAGAGGACGGGGTCGGATGATCGCGCACGGATTCTTCGCCAAGGTTGCTGGAACTGTGGTTACCGGGGCTCTCGGGGCGGCCGCCTACGATGCGTTGCGCCGGGTTGCTGCCAAGGCGCCCGTCCACGAGGCTGCGGTGACCGCAACCGAGTGGGGGTTGCGCGGTGTCCGAAAAGCAGAGGACACAGCGGAGTCCGCGCGGCTTGCCGTCGGTGATGTCGTGGCCGAGGCACGCGAACGCGTCGGGGAGGAGGTCCCACCGCCCGCGGTGGCCGACGCGGACCACGACCACGACCACTAATCGGGACCAGCAGTGAGCGATCTGGCGGTGCCCGGGAGTCCGGATCTGCTCGTCATTTCGGACGCCGCGGGGCGGATGCGCATCCACGTGCCCTGGATCCGGTCGAGCGCGCTGCGCGCGGTCGCCGTCGAGGAGTCGGTCGACACGACCGACGGGGTGCGCGCCGTACACGCCTATCCGCGCACCGGATCGGTGGTGGTGTGGTACTCACCGAGGCGCTGCGACCGACACGCGATCATGAAGGCCATCGCTGCCGCCCAGCAGATTCCGGCTGACCTGGTGCCTGACCGGGCGCCACGCTCAGCCGACGTCGCCAACGCCGACGTGCTGCGGATGGTCGTCGGCGCAGTCGCGCTGACGCTACTCGGGTTACGCCGTTACGCCCTCGCGTGGCCGCCGCTCCTTGGTCCGACGTGCCGACTGTTTGCCACCAGCGCGACGATCGTCACCGGTTATCCATTCCTGCGCGGGGCCCTGCGCAGCCTGCGGGGTGGCCGGTCGGTGGGCACCGACGTGCTGGTTTCTGCAGCCACCATCGCCAGCCTGGTCCTTCGGGAGAACGTGGTCGCGCTCACTGTGTTGTGGCTGCTCAATATCGGTGAGTACCTTCAGGATCTGACGCTGCGCCGCACACGGCGGGCGATCACAGACCTGCTGCGCGGCACCGATGACACCGCGTGGGTGCGCACTGCCGAGGGCACCGAGGTGCAGGTCCGCATCGACACGCTCAGCCTCACCGACGAGGTCGTCGTCCATGACCACGTGGCGATACCAGTCGACGGTGTGGCCATCGACGGGGACGCGATCATCGACCAGTCAGCGATCACCGGTGAAACGCTGCCCGTCTTCGTCGTCGCCGGCGCCCGGGTACATGCCGGTTCGGTGGTGATCCGCGGTCGACTGGTGGTGCGCACCTCGGCGGTAGGCCCCGACACCACCATCGGGCGGATCATCACGCGCGTCGAGCAGGCGCAGCAGGACCGGGCGCCGATCCAGACAGTCGGCGAGAATTTCTCCCGTCGATTCGTTCCGGCGTCATTCCTGGTGTCGGCGTTGACGCTTGTGGTGACACGCGACGTGCGTCGCGCCATGACCATGCTGCTGA
>JAVRPF010000012.1:0-5511 GCA_032162385.1 Mycobacterium sp. | reverse complement strand
CCGCATCGCATCCGCGTCCGCTTCCCACCGACGGGTCGAACCCTCAATATCGGTGAACAGAAACGTCACAACCCCCGAAGGGGGGTCCCCCGCGGACACCCGTACAGGATGTCATACAAAGCCCTCTTCAAAGCCGCCAACCGCGACTGACTTACCAGACTCTGGTAACTCGTCTCTTTCGAGATTAGATCTGAAGTGGTCTCAAAAACTTGACTTCGAGACGGCACGGCGATATGGCGGACATCGCTCACGAGCAGTGACACGATGTTCGTGGGTCGTGGCCACGGAACTGCCGCTCACCCAAGTTCTGTAACTAGTAGAACAAGTAGCCAGCTTTATGTCCGGTAAGCCATCTGCGCGAGAGGCCATCGCTGTCGGCGCTGTCTTGCTCGCACTGGTTACGGCATGCTCGCGCGGCAATGCAGCGCACACGGCCGTAAGCGACAGCGCGCAGGCAACGCAGGCTCCAGTTCTGCCTGCGCCGGCGCCCGATGCGGCCCCCACGCCCAGGTTGCCGCCGGATGCGGCGCCCACACCCGACTTCGCGGCAGTCTCCAAGCTGATCAGCGATGCGATTGAGGCACATAAGCTGCCGGGTGCGGTGGTTGTGATCGGGCACGGTGGCAATGTCGTCTTCCACCAGGCTTATGGCGTGCGCAAGCTTGCAGGCGAGCCGGGGCTCGATGGATCGCCTGCACCTGCAGAGCAGATGACCGAGGACACGGTCTTCGACGTGGCGTCGTTGACGAAATCCCTTGCAACGGCGACTGGCGTCATGCAGCTATACGAACAGGGCAAGGTTCACTTCGACGATCCCGTCCAGAAATATTTGCCGGACTTCAACCCGTCGAACGATTCGCAGCGTGCAAAAGTGACGGTTCGCATGCTGCTTACCCACACTTCGGGCGAAACGGGTGACGTCGACCTCAAAGATCCGTGGGGGCTGGATCGAGCCGACAAAACAGAAGGCATTCGTCGTGCGCTCACCACGCCGCTGGAGTCGGGTCCCGGTGAGGTGTTCCGCTACTCCGACATCAACTTCATTCTGCTCGGCGCGCTGATCGAGAAAGTCACAGGTGAAGCAGAAGACGTCTACGTTCAGCAGCACGTGTTCGCGCCACTCGGCATGGAGGACACCCGTTATCTCCCGCCGGCCAAAGCATGTGGTCAGCACACGATGAGAGGAGCGGCGATTGCGTGGGCTCCCGCGTCAACAGGGGACGTGCCGGTCGCTTGTCCTGCAGGTACGTGGAGCACCAGTCTTTTGTCGCGCATCGCACCGACGGCACCTGACGACGAGAGCAGAACCGATCCGAGCAAGAATTCCGATATTGATCACCTGCTTCGGGGCACTGTGCATGACACGACGGCGCGCCGTATGGGCGGAGTGGCCGGGCATGCCGGCGTGTTCTCGACGACGCACGATGTCAGCATCTATGCGCAGGCCCTGCTTGATCGGCTTGCGGGCCGCCCGAGCGAGTTTCCGCTGAAGCAAGCGACTCTGGAGTTGATGACGACTCCGCAGCAGCCCGGGCATACAGTTCAACAACTCCAAGCAGCGAACGACGCCGCCCGAGAAGCCATCGCCAAGACACCAAACACCAGGAATCCGCTGCTCGCTCCGAACTATCCGGCGATCAAGGGACAAAACCTGCGCGGCTTTGGCTGGGATATCGATACCGGCCAATCCACGACGCGAGGCATGGTCTTTCCCATCGGAAGCTTTGGCCACACCGGCTTCACCGGAACCTCGCTTTGGATGGACCCAAACTCAAATACCTACGTAGTTCTGCTCGCGAACTCAATCCATACGCGAGGCAGTCCACCGATGTCGACTCTGCGAGGGGAAGTGGCGACGGCGGCGGCCCAGGCCTTGCGTCTCTACGGCAGTGGGTGATCGGACACGGATTCGGGACACCTGCCGGCCAGCGATAACCAGCGCGTTGATGTCGACGATCATCGCTCAAAGTGCTGATAGTCGAGGGGATCTCGCCAGTCACCACCCCAGCGCCAACCACGATCGGTGAAGACCCGCACGGCAGCATCGCCCGCGTGCAAGACTCCTGGGTCTGTGCGGTTGCGGTCGAGGTATGGCGCGGCGTCCTTGGGTTGGAAGGCACCCGTCCGATCGATGGAGGGGTTGAGCAACGGGTTGAGGTCGATGGCTCTACCGAATGCGTGCTGAGACCAGCGGCCCGTGCCGGGAATGTCTCGGCAATTGAACGCCGAGGTGTTGTTGTCTTCCATGGACAACTCATCGTCGGCGCCCGGATAGGTGTCCGCCGTGCGGATCTTCTCGATCGGATAGCGCAGTTGAAGGAGTTGCTCGAAGATCGCGACGACCTCCGATGCCAGATCTTCATGCACGACCACGTCGCCGCGGTGGGTCTGGCCGTCGAACCCGATGTAGTTGACCTCAACCCGGCGCAGGTGCCCCGGCTCTAGTGGGCATCCGGGATGCCAGCTCGGGCCGAGGTCGGCGGCGCTGACGTGCCGAATCGTCGTGGTGGCGGGTGTTGTGGGCGTGGCGGGCGGCGGCGTGGCGGCAGACGGTGAGGTGGCGGCGACGGACGGTGGCGACGTCGCCGCCTGAGGCGGCGGCAAGGAGCTGCATTGCACGAGAACGGCACCAGTCATTGCCAGCGTGGCGATCCGCCAAGCGCTGACCAGTGACGAGCCCTGACCGCTTGATCTCATCTGAAACACCGCTGCAAGAGGCGGTTTCCGCGCGTCTTGCCGAGACATGGCCAACGCTACCGCAGACGAGACGCAGTTTCTGCGATTGCGATGCGCCAGCGGCGCCGTGCCCGGGTATACCGCTCGCGCGGATGGAGGCATCGCGACGTTCGGTTTCGGGCGGCGCGCAATCGTCCGACGACTCGAGCCTGCCTCGCGCACTGGTCGCGATGATCTCGCCACCTTCGGTGACGCGATTCTGGAGTGGCATGCGGTGACCTACAGCGGGCATCTCCGACACCGCCCGTGCAATGCCTGAGAGTCCGGATGTGGAGGCATCCGGGCGCTCAGGGGTTTGGTGAGGATTACTCGTGGTTCTGGTGGCGGTGATGCTCCGGGCTGCCGGGCTTGGACATGTTGGTCTGGTGTGGGAAGGCCGGGTGCTGCACCCGGGCGCTGATCGAGGGGCCGTTGTAGCGGACCGTGCTGTCGGCGTGGCTCATCATGGCGGTGCCCAGGGCGATCAGAGCGGGGGCGGCGAGCAGGGCGGCGGTGGCGGCGACCGGCGGCTGATGGTGGTCATGTGAACCTCCTTGTGTACGTGCGCTTTTAGGTTTCTCGGCCGACGTTTCCGGCGATAGGACAACTATGTCGCGGCACCAAGGAGATGTACGTCCGACAACCAGGCACTACACCGGATGAGACCCATGTCCCCGATCGGGGGAACAGGGTGAAGGCCGTGCACCTACTGTCCTGAGTCGTTGATTCGCTGTCACTTGTTGAACTTGGGTGTGTGGCGAGTCCAATTCCCGTGCCTGTGGTGTTGACCGATGAAGAGCGTGAGTGAGAGTTGCAGGCGTGGGCGCGTCGCCCCAAGAGTGCACAGGCCTTGGCGATGCGCTCTCGACTAGTCCTTGCCTGCGAGGGCGATTCGAGCAACACGCAGATCGCCGCGGCGTTGAGTGTGACTCGCGGGATGGTCACCAAGTGGCGCAATCGATTCGCCGTCGATCGTCTCGACGGGCGAGTGGACGAGCCGCGTCCGGGTCGGACGCGGACCGTCGACGATGCTCAGATCGAGGAGTTGATCACCGCGACGCTAGAGACCGCTCCCCGAGACGCCACGCACTGGTCGACCCGGTCGATGGCCACCCAGCTTGGCCTGTTGCAATCACCTGTCTCGGGCATGGCACTCACACCTCGGTACGACAACCCCCGTCCCTCCGTCTTGACCAAGACCGCCGACCAAATCATCGAATCGGTCACCAACTACTACAACGAATTAACGGCCCAGCACAGTAGATCGGATTTGCACCTTCCCAGCCGGGGCGGCCGACTAGGGTGATCGAAATGCAAGGGAGCTGGGGCCACCTACGAAGCCACCCTGCTGGCGGCTGCGGAGCAAGCCGCTACGGGAACGTCCGGAACGGTACTGCTGACCCGAGTCGGGGCGGGGTATTCGGCAATGAAGACGACTGGATTGATGGTGCGATCAGCCGCGCGCTCACGTTCGTCGAGCACGCCGGGTTGGATGTCCGATTGGTCAGCTATGGCGCCGTCCACCCGTCGTTCCGCGCGATCGCCGAGCACTGGAATTCCTGAGTCGCACGCCGTCGGACTGGCCATCCCGACTAGAGGTCGCGCTCGCTGCGACGCCGGATCACGTCGTGCTGGGCGCGCGTCTCAGGGCACGGTGAGTGCGCCTTGCGGGTCCCCGCGCGCAGTTCGGCGATGTGGGCGATCGTCGCCGCGTAGTCGCGACCGGTGTCCACCAGCAGGCAACCGATCACCGTGGTGGTGCGCCCCTTGCCGCCCCAGCAGTGCACGTACACCACGCGCCCGGCCTTCATCTCATCGCGGATGCGCGCCAGGATCGCGTCGTAGCCGGCGTCGTCGATGACGCCCATGTCCGGGATTGGATACGAGAAACGACGCACGTTCCGCCCCGCCTGGACGGCCGCTGAGTGCAGTCTGTCGTCGTACGGCAGCAGGGGGTCGTGCGGGGTCGTTAAATCGATGATCGAGTCGACACCGGCGTCGACGAGGAGCTCGATCTTGAGCTGTGCTTGTTCGGGATCCTTCGAACCGGGGTACTCGCCGGCCAACAATCGCCCGGGTTCCACCCACCATGCGTGCATTTCAGCGTCGTGCGGCCACGCAGGCTGACTCCCCATGTCAGACATACTTCCCGGCGCTGCCAATGGCTGCGGTGAGGCGCACACAACGTGTTTCCATGGCGCGCCGCGATGGTGATGTCGAGCGATGCAGCCGAGGCCACGCTGGATACACGGGGACTGCCACTCCGCACGAGCCGTTGGACCCCGTCGTCTCCTGGTTGCACATAGCGCCACCCGGTCCCGAAAGCGCGCCACGGTTCTGAACCGATCCCCGGTCGGTTGGTCGAGTGCCGTCTCGACCGACCCGCCGGGTGCGGCGTTCAGTGCGTTGACACCCAGCTCACAGCAATAGACACCAAAGGTCCTCAGGCGCCATCACTTTCAACGTGGCGGTCGTCGATCGCTCCCAGATTGCCTACCGGGTAGCAGGGGGCACTAAATGGGTGTCAGTGGTGACGCCGCCGGCCCGATGGCGCGCGAACCTGGAAGGGCAAGTACATAGACAATCGAAGGAAGTTTCATTATGCGAATTGGATTGAAGTGCATCACACCGATGTTGGCGGCGGGTGCTGCCGCGGTCGCTATCGGTGCCGCACCGATCGCCGCGGCCGCTCCCGCTCCGGCCCAGTCGGCGACGATCGCCGCGGCCCCCACCGTGGAGCCGGCCGGGCGCGGCGGCGGTTATTACGGCGGCGGTCACGGCGGCGGCTTCCACGGT
>JAVRPF010000011.1:0-6515 GCA_032162385.1 Mycobacterium sp. | reverse complement strand
CTGGCCATCAAGGCGTTCCGGCCCGGCCGGCTGCCGTTCCCGGTCATGCACGTCGACACCGGCCACAACTTCGAAGAAGTGCTCCAGGTGCGCGACGAGATGGTCGCAGAGTCCGGGGTGCGCCTCGTCGTCGCCAAGGTGCAGGACGACATCGACGCCGGCCGGGTGGTCGAGACCATTCCGTCGCGCAACCCGATGCAGTCCTTCACGCTGCTCCGCGCCATCCGGGAGAACAAGTTCGACGCCGCGTTCGGCGGCGCGCGCCGGGACGAGGAGAAGGCGCGGGCCAAGGAGCGGGTGTTCAGCTTCCGCGACGAGTTCGGCCAGTGGGACCCGAAGGTGCAGCGGCCCGAACTGTGGAACCTCTACAACGGTCGGCACAACAAGGGCGAGCACATCCGGGCGTTCCCGCTGTCCAACTGGACCGAGTTTGACATCTGGTCCTACATCGGCGCCGAGAAGATCAAGCTGCCGTCGATCTATTACGCGCACCAGCGCAAGGTCTTCCTGCGTGACGGCATGTTCCTCGCCGTGCACAAGTACCTGCAGCCGCGCAAGGACGAAGAGATCGTCGAGAAGACCGTGCGGTTCCGCACCGTTGGCGACGTCACCTGCACCGGCTGCGTCGAATCGCTCGCGGGCACGGTGTCCGAGGTGATCGCCGAGACGGCCGTGTCCCGGCTGACCGAGCGCGGCGCGACCCGCGCCGACGACCGGATCTCCGAGGCCGGCATGGAAGACCGCAAGCGAGAGGGATATTTCTGATGACGACGTTGTTGCGACTGGCCACCGCGGGTTCGGTGGACGACGGCAAGTCGACGCTGATCGGACGGCTGCTCTTCGACTCCAAGGCGGTCATGGAGGACCAGCTGGCGTCGGTCGAGCGCACGTCGAAGGAGCGCGGGCACGATTACACCGACCTCGCCCTGGTGACTGACGGCCTGCGCGCCGAGCGCGAGCAGGGCATCACGATCGATGTCGCGTACCGCTACTTCGCCACGCCCAAGCGGAAGTTCATCATCGCCGACACCCCGGGGCACACGCAGTACACCCGCAACATGGTCACCGGCACGTCGACCGCCCAGCTGGCGATCGTGCTCGTCGACGCCCGACATGGGTTGCTCGAGCAGTCGCGCCGGCACGCCTTCCTGGCGTCCCTGCTGGGCATCCGGCACATCGTGCTGGCAGTCAACAAGATGGACTTGGTCGACTGGGATCAGGAGCGGTTCGAGAAGATCCGCGACGACTTCCACGAGTTCGCCGCACGGCTGGACGTGCACGACGTGACGTCCATCCCGCTGTCGGCGCTCAACGGCGACAACGTGGTGACCAAGTCGGAGCGCACCCTCTGGTACGAGGGTCCGGCGCTGCTCACCCATCTCGAAGAGGTCTACATCGCCGGTGACCGCAACCTGGTGGACGTGCGGTTCCCGGTCCAGTACGTGATCCGGCCGCAGACCCGCGAGCACGCCGACCACCGCAGTTACGCGGGCACGGTGGCCAGCGGCGTCATGCGTCCCGGTGACGAGATCGTGGTCCTGCCGACGGGCAAGTCCAGCCGCATCACCACGATCGAAGGACCGAACGGGCAAGTCGCCGAGGCATTTCCGCCGATGGCGGTGTCGGTCAGCCTGGCCGACGACATCGACATCTCCCGCGGCGACATGATCACGCGGATCAACAACCAGCCGCTCGCCACCCAGGACTTCGACGCCACCGTGTGCTGGATGGCCGACGAGTCGGCGCTGGAGCCGGGCCGCGACTACGTCATCAAGCACACCAGCAGGACCACCCGCGCCAAGGTGACCGCGCTGGACTACCGGCTCGACGTCAACACGCTGCACCGCGACAAGGGTGCCACGGCGTTGAAGCTCAACGAACTCGGACGCGTCACGCTGCGCACGCAGGTGCCGCTGCTGCTCGACGAGTATTCGCGCAACGCCGTTACCGGATCGTTCATCCTGATCGATCCCGACACCAACGGCACCGTCGCCGCGGGCATGGTCCGCGACACGTCGCCTGCCGCGAGCCGGACGGCGAGTCCCAATGCCGTGCGGCACCAGAACCTCGTCACGGCACAGGACCGGCTGTCCCGGGGCAGCACGGTGTGGTTCACCGGGCTGTCCGGTTCGGGCAAGTCGTCGGTGGCCATGCTGGTCGAGCAGAAGCTGCTCGAAAGCGGGCGTCCCGCTTACGTTCTCGACGGCGATAACCTGCGCCACGGGCTCAACGCCGACCTCGGCTTCTCGATGGCGGACCGCGCCGAGAACCTTCGCAGGCTGGCTCACATCGCGACGCTGCTCGCCGATTCCGGCCAGATCGTGCTGGTGCCGGCGATCAGCCCGCTCGCGGAGCACCGCGCATTGGCCCGTCAGGTGCACGTCGACCAGGGGTACGACTTCTTCGAGGTGTTCTGCGACACCCCGCTGGAGGATTGCGAACGCCGTGATCCCAAGGGCCTCTACGCCAAGGCGCGAGCGGGGGAGATCACCCACTTCACCGGCATCGACAGCCCGTATCAGCGGCCGAAGAAACCGGACCTCCGCCTCACCCCGGACCAGTCGGTGGAGACGCTGGCGCAGCAGGTCATCGACATGCTCGGGACCCGCCGGTGACCGATCACGAGCTGGCCGCGCGGCTGGCCACCGAGACCGGTGAACTGCTGCTCGCGGTCCGCGCCGAGCTCGCCGACGCCACTGCCGCCGAGCGGAAGTCCGCAGGGGACAAGTGGTCCCACGACTTCCTGATGACGGCGCTTGCCGAGCATCGGCCCGAGGACGCCGTGCTGTCCGAGGAGGCGTCGGAGGAGGACAGGGCCAACTCGGTGCGGTTGAGTGCGCGGCGGGTGTGGATCGTCGACCCGCTCGACGGTACCCGGGAGTTCTCCGAACTCGGTCGCGACGACTGGGCGGTGCACGTGGCCCTGTGGGAGTCCGGTGAGTTGGTGGCCGGTGCCGTCGCCCTGCCCGCCCAAGGCGTCACCTTGGCCACCCCGGACGTCGCCGCACCTCCCGCCGCGCCGGCCACGCCGCGGATCGTGGTGTCGCGCACCCGCCCGCCTGCGGTGGCGCTTGCCGTCCGCGACGCGCTGGACGGCGCCCTGGTCGAAATGGGTTCGGCGGGAGCCAAAGTCGCGTCGGTGGTGCAAGGACTGGCCGACGTGTACGTGCATGCAGGCGGACAATACGAGTGGGACTCCGCGGCGCCCGTCGCGGTGGCCCGCGCGGCCGGCCTCTACACCTCACGCATCGACGGCTCGCCGCTGATATACAACCGCGCCGATCCGCTGCTGCCTGACCTCATCGTGTGCCGGCCGGACTTGGCTGACGCGGTGCTGGCCGTCACGGCGTGACCGGCGGCGGCGCCTCTTCACCGACGTCGGGGCATTCTTGCTTGATGTCGTGGAGGGCGGCGTTCATGCGGTGGTGCCGGCGAAGTAGTCCTTGCTCGCCGTCGGGACCGAGGGCTTCAGCCGACTCTGGCTGATCAGGTCGAAACCGGTGGCGACCTCGTTCAGGTTCGCGCGCAGCGCGGGCGACTTGACGGGCTCGGCCTGCGTGCGAAGGTCCTTGGCCGCCTGTGCCTCGTTGGCTCCCGCCGCCGCATAGTCCGGCTCCTCCTCGCGCTCGGCGCGGGGGAAGTCGATGTCGCGGGGAAGGGTCCGGTGGACGGTCCGGCAGGGTGTTCGCCCACGGGTGCAGTGCGCGTTCCGCCTGCTGGCAGTCGGCGCTGGGAGGGTCGGAGCAGGCCGCGCCGACCCCCGCCACGCACAGCATCACCGTGGCAACGCCGACGATCAGCGGGCGGTTCTCACGACTTTCAGCCTATGGCCACTTCGGCGTCGCACTAGCCTGATGCCATGAGCAATCCCACGCTGCGTGCCCTGGCCGAGCTTCCGCTGGAGCCCGCAGCCCTGGCCGATTCGACGTTGGTCCTGATCGACTGCCAGAACACCTACACCCACGGCGTCATGGAACTCGACGGTGTCGCGGCCGCACTCGACGAGGCCGCCGCGTTGCTGGGTCGGGCCCGGTCCGCGGGCATCCCGATCATTCACATCCAGCACTCCGACGGTCCCGGCTCGCTGTACGACGTCGACGGCGAGAGCGGCGCAATCGTCGCCCAGGTGGCGCCGCGCGAGGGTGAACCCGTGGTGGTCAAGCACTACCCGAACTCGTTCGTGCAGACCGATCTCGAGGAGCGCCTCAAAGCGGTCGGCGCGTCCAACCTCGTCCTCGCCGGCTTCATGACGCACATGTGCGTCAACTCGACGGCTCGTGGGGCGTTCAACCTTGGCTACGCACCGACGGTTGTTGCCGCCGCAACGGCGACCCGGTCGCTGCCGGGCGTCGGAGGCGAATCGCTGCCCGCCGAGACCATCCAGTCGGCCAGCCTGGCGGGCATGGCCGACCTGTTCGCCGTGGTGGTCCCTGGCGTTTCGGGCATCCCAGACTGAAGATGAACGGATGACGCAACCCTCGACCCGGATCAGCCGGCTCAGCGAATTGCAGGACACGTCGCGCGCGGGCCTCGACGAACTCCTGGACGGCACGCCGCTGGCAACTGTCGCGTTGGTTCGGGACGGTCACCCCGTGATCTTCCCGACGGGATTCGGCCGCATCGGCGACGAGTTGGTCATCCACGGGTCGACGGGCTCGCCGTGGCTGCGCGCGCTGGCCACCGGTGCGGCTGCGGCCGTGTCGGTGACCGCGTTGGACGGCGTGCTGGTGGCGCGCAGCGCATTCGAGTCGTCGTTCCGCTACCGCAGCGCCGCGCTCTTCGGCGTCTTCGAGCGTGTCGCCGATGCCGACAAAGTCGGCCTCCTCGAGACGCTGACCGACAGGTTCGTCCCCGGCCGGGTGTCCGAACTGCGGGCGAGTACCCGAAAGGAACTCGCTGCCACCCTCGCGTTGCGGATGCCGATCGGCGAGGACAACTGGTCGTTGAAGGTCAGTGACGGCTGGCCCGAGGACCCCGACGACGACGTCGCCGGGGACGCGTGGGCGGGGGTGGTGCCGATGATGGTCAGCTATGGTGCGCCGCAGCCTGCGCCCGACCTCCACCCGGGCATCTCGGTCCCGGAGTCCGTGCGCGCGTTGGCGGACCCGCTGCGCAACGCCCCGCCGTCAGTCGAGTAGCCTTGTGCGGCGGTACAGGTCCGTGCGCCGGTCGCCGTGAACGTCGTTGTGCTCGTTGAACTTCTTCACCCGCGCTTCCGCCAGGTCGACGTCGGCGGTGATGCTGCCCGGTCTGCCGAACTCGGCGATGGCCAGCGGGTAACCGTCAGGGTCGGTGATCACGCTGCCGCCGATCCAGTCCTGGCCGCGTTCGACGCCGGTGCGGTCACACACCGCGATGGGCATCCGGTTCATGCCCGCGCCGGCCAGCGCCCGCACCATCTCGGTCGGTCGCTCGCCGTCCGGGCGGGGTAGCAGCGGCCAGTTGACCGGTGCACACAGCAGGTCGGCGCCCTCCAGGGCGACCGCACGGACCCACTCGGGGAATTCGACGTCGTAGCAGACCATCACGCCGATGCGGCCGTGCTCGGTGTCCACCAGCAGTGGCAGGTCGTCGGCCCGGTCGAACACCGCGTTCTCCGAATCCCACAGGTGGGCCTTGCGGTAGACGCCGCGCAACCCCGTCCGGTCGACGACTGCAGCGCTGTTGTAGATCTTCTCGCCCGCGGCCTCGGGAAAACCGGCGACGATCGTCAGGCCGAACGCCTCTGCGAGGTTGGCCCACTCGGTGATGGCGGCCCCGTCGCGCGACTCGGCGAGGGAGGCCAGTTCGGCGCGGTCGGCGAACACGTAGCCCGACGAAGCCAGTTCAGGCAGCACGACGATCCGCGCGCCGTCGCGGGCGGCTGCTTCGATTGCGGTCGCGGAGGTGGTGCGATTGCCGGTGGTGTCGCCGATGGCCAGGGGGATCTGACAGCAGGTGACGCGTGTGCTCATACCTTGATGGTGGACCAACCTTGCACGGTTCGCAGCTGGCTCGGTGGCACAATGCGCCGTATGCGGATGTCGGCCAAGGCGGAGTACGCCATCCGTGCCATGGTTCAATTGGCCATGGTTCAACTGGCTGGGGTCGACGACGGCGTCCTGGTCAAGACCGACGACCTGGCCAAGGCGCAGGGCATCCCGGCGCAGTTCCTCGTTGACATCCTTTCCGACCTGCGCACCGACCGGCTGGTCCGCAGTCACCGCGGCCGTGACGGCGGCTACGCGCTTGCCAAGCCCGCCGCCGACATCAGCATCGCCGACGTGATGCGCTGCATCGACGGCCCACTGGCCAGTGTCCGTGACATCGCGCTCGGCGACCTGCCGTACTCCGGCCCCACGGCGGCGCTGACCGACGTGTGGCGTGCCCTGCGAGCCAGCATGCGGTCGGTGCTGGAGGAGACGAAGCTGGCCGACGTGGCGTCCGGGGCGCTGCCCGAGCACGTCGGACGGCTGGCCGGTGACTACCTCGCCCAGGAGGAGAAGCGCGGGCACGGCTAAAAGCGCCCCACCCTT
>JAVRPF010000010.1:0-3766 GCA_032162385.1 Mycobacterium sp. | reverse complement strand
GAATGATGGACAGAAACGCCTGCTCCAGTGACGTACATCCGGTGTCCTCCCGCAGTTTCGATGGTGTGGTGTGGGCGAGAAGGCGGCCTTCTCGCATGAGCAACAGGTCTCCGCAGTTCTCGGCCTCGTCCATGACGTGGCTCGAGACCAGCAGCGTCGTGCCTCGGCGTGCCAACTGGTGGAACTGCTCCCACAGGTCGACCCGCAGTACCGGGTCAAGACCCACGGTCGGCTCGTCGAGCACCAGCAGGTCGGGGTTCGACACCAGCGCGCAGGCGAGCGACACCCGAGTCCGTTGGCCTCCGGAGAGGTTGCCGCACAACGCGGTTCGATGGTCCGTCAGGCCCACTGTGGCGACCGCCTCGTCGGCCGACTTCGAATCGGATCCGTAGAGCGACGCGAAGTAGCGCACGTTGTCGATGACGCGAAGGTCGTCGTAGATGGTGGGGTCCTGGGTGACGTAGCCGACGCGGCGGCGGAGTTCGGCGGACCCGGCCGACCTGCCCAGCACCGTGACCACCCCGGAGGCGATGATCTGGGTGCCGACGATCGAGCGCATCAACGTGCTCTTGCCGCACCCGGACGGGCCAAGCAACCCGGTGATGGTGCCGCGGGAGATCCGTACCGAGACGTCGTCCAGCGCGGTGCGTTTCCCGCGAACCACGGTCAGATGCTCGATCGAGACGGCGGTCCCGTCGTCGCGGATTAATTCATCGTGTGATGAAGTCATCATGTGATGAATAGTGCGCCCTGCCCGTGCCGGTGTCAATGGCGGCGGGCAAGATCGCTGCGGTGAGCGCTTGCGCGAAGAGCCGACGGCACTGATGAGTGCGGCACTGCTGGCCGTCGATCCCGTCACGGCAGCCCGGCGCCTACTCGGCGCGCGTCTGACGGGGCGGGAAGCGTCGGCGGTGATCGTCGAGGTCGAGGCGTACGGCGGTCCTGCCGATGGTCCGTGGCCGGATGCCGCGTCGCACTCCTTCCGCGGTCCAGGGCCGCGCAGCGCGATCATGTTTGGTCCTGCCGGGCGGCTCTACACGTACCGCAGCCACGGCATCCACGTGTGCGCGAACGTCGTGAGCGGTTCTGACGGCGTGCCATCAGCGGTGCTGTTGCGGGCGGCGGTCGTCGACGACGGCCTCGACGTCGCAGGCAGCCGCCGAGGCGCCTCGGTGTCCCAGGTGGCCTTGGCCCGCGGCCCGGGCAACCTGTGTTCGGCGTTGGGAATCACGATGGACGACAACGGAATCGACCTCTTCAACCCCGACAGCCCGGTCCGGGTGGAGCTGGCTGACGAACATCCCGCCGTCGACGGCCCGAGGGTCGGGGTGAGCCTGGCCGCCGATCGGCCCTGGCGGTTCTGGCTGGCCGGCCGGCCAGAAGTCTCGTCGTACCGGCGCAGTCCGCGCGCACCCGCACCCGGCGCCAGCGACTGATCGTCAGGCCGGGTAGTACGGGTTGCCTCCGTCACCACGACGGAAGCCATCGCCCGACCTCTTCTCGATACCGCGCATACTCCTCGCCGAAGCGTCGACTCAACGTCGGCTCCTCGTAGCCGTGGACGAAGAGCGCGATGACCACGAACACGCCGGCCGCATACCAGAGCAGCCCGAATCGTCCGAGCGCGAACGCCTGCCCCACGATGGTCGCCACCACTGCCAGGTACATCGGGTTCCTGACATACCGATAGAGGCCGCCGACCACCAGGTGCTCGGTCGGGGCGATCGGGGCCGGGGTGCCGAGACCTTCGTGAACGAACCGGCCGAACGCGTGCAGCAACACGGCCGTGCCGGTGACGATCAGGATCGACCCGAAGAGTCGTATCGGAACCCCGAATTCGCCGAGCCCGCGCGGTTGCCATCCGGGTCAACCACCACGGGAGGAGTCCGGCGACGACGCCAGGCGCGAGCCCGAAGAAGATGGCGCTGCAGGTGGATCCTGGTGCGAGATCGAAGGTCCACTTCGGTCCCGCCTGACCGAGTGCGGAAAGATCGACACCGTGACGTCCCCCGGCACCGCCATCCTTGACGAGTTGGACTGGCGCGGGCTGATCGCCCAGTCCACTGACCGGGACGCGCTGGCCGCCGAGCTCGTTACCGGCCCCATCAGCGTTTACTGCGGATTCGACCCGACCGCGCCGAGCCTGCACGCCGGAAACCTGGTCCCGCTGTTGGCGTTGCGACGTTTCCAGCGGGCCGGTCACCGGCCGATCGTGCTTGCCGGCGGCGCCACCGGCATGATCGGCGACCCGCGTGACACCGCCGAACGCAGCCTCAACACCACCGATACCGTCGCGGACTGGACCGAACGCATCCGCGGGCAACTCGAACGGTTCGTCGACTTCGACGACACACCCACCGGCGCGATCGTCGATAACAACCTGTCCTGGACGGGCCAACTCTCTGCGATCGAGTTCCTCCGGGATATTGGCAAGCACTTCTCGGTAAACGTGATGTTGGACCGCGACACCATCCGGCGCCGGCTCGAGGCCGAGGGCATTTCCTATACCGAGTTCAGTTACATGCTGTTGCAGGCCAACGACTATGTGGAGCTGCACCGCCGGTACGACACCAGGCTGCAGATCGGCGGATCGGATCAGTGGGGAAACATCATCGCCGGCGTACGGCTGGTCCGCCAGAAACTGGGCGCCACGGTGCACGCGCTGACGGTCCCGCTTGTGACCGCAGCCGACGGCACCAAATTCGGCAAGTCGACCGGCGGTGGCGATCTCTGGCTCGACCCGGAGATGACGAGCCCGTACGCGTTCTATCAGTACTTCATCAACACCGCGGACACCGATGTCGTCAACTATCTGCGCTGGCTCACCTTCCTGACTGCCGAGGAGCTGTCCGAACTGGAGCTGGCGACAGCGGAACGGCCGCACGAGCGGGCCGCCCAGCGTCGGCTGGCGCAGGAGTTCACCACCTTGGTGCACGGCCAGGCCGCGACGGATGCGGTGGAACACGCCAGTCGCGCACTGTTCGGGCGGGGCGAGCTGACCGAACTGGACGAGGCGACGCTGGCGGCCGCGCTGCGGGAGGCCTCCGTCGCCGAACTCGCGCCCGGGGGGCCGGACGCGATCACCGACCTGCTGGTGGCCAGCGGCCTGTCGGCGAGCAAGGGTGCCGCGCGGCGGACCATCGCCGAGGGAGGCGTCTCGGTCAACAACACCAGGATCGAGAGCGACGAGTGGGTTCCCCGGCCAGCGGACTTCCTCTACGGCAGGTGGCTGGTGCTGCGCCGAGGCAAGCGGAACATCGCAGGGGTGGAGCGCGTTTCGTCCTTGTAGAGCGGAGGCGAAACACGCCGCCCAGCAGGCGATTTGACTCCGAGTTTTCCCTCTTGTAACTTAATCCAAGTCGTCGCGACGCGGTCAAGCCGCTGAGCGCGACGGCATCCCAGAGGGAAGCCCATTGGGTTACCTCATCTGTCCGAACTACGCTTCGCGGCTTTCGCCGCGGGGTCGTTGCGCGGCCGGCGGGTGTGTTGTTTGAGAACTCAATAGTGTGTTTGGTGGTTTTTGTTTGTTGTTTTTGCCATGCTCTGGCGTCCCGTGTTGGGGTGTGGTGTTGTTTTTAAGATTGCCAGTTTTGACTGGTTGTTGGGTCGGATTTTTCTGATTCGAATTCGCCTGTCTTTGGATGGGTTGTTTTTGTTTGGAGAGTTTGATTCTGGCTCAGGACGAACGCTGGCGGCGTGCTTAACACATGCAAGTCGAACGGAAAGGCCCTTCGGGGTACTCGAGTGGCGAACGGGTGAGTAACAC
>JAVRPF010000009.1:0-13029 GCA_032162385.1 Mycobacterium sp. | reverse complement strand
CCTGTTGATGGCCGGTGGGATCGGTTCTCACGCCCGCGTGGGGGACCTTCGCCACGCCGGCCCCGCCGCGCTGCTCTTCGTGCTGAGTGCCGTGACGGCGGGCTTGCTGGTCGCGCCGATCTGACCCCTGTTCGAAGCCGGACCAACCATCAGATACCAAAGGAGTGAAACTATGTCCAACACAACGGGGTTACACCAACCCAGCGTTGCCATCACCGGAGCGGGCAGCGGGCTGGGGCGCGCACTGGCGATCAAGCTCGCCGCGAAGGGCTATCGCGTCTTTGGCACGGCACGATCAGAACAGCACGTCGCCGATTCACTGGAGGTGTCGAGTGGCGACGTCGCCCTGACCATTGCTGACATCACCGATCAGCGTGCGGTCACGGCCTGGGTGGGCAAGGTTTCGGAGGAGGTGGGTGAGCGCGGACTCGACGTGCTCATCAGCAATGCCGGCACTCTGACGCCAGGACCACTTGAAGTCATCCCGTTGGACGACATCAGACGCGAGTTCGAAGTGAATGTCTTCGGAGGGCTGGCCGTGATCAACGGGTTTCTTCCGGCACTGCGCAAGTCTCGCGGCCGCATCGTCCAAATCGGCGCGATGACCGGCCGGTTGCCGGTGCCCTTCGACGGTCCGTCCAGCGCCTCCAAGGCGGCATTCGAGGCGTTGGCCGACGTCTATCGCGCCGAGCTCAAGCCGTTCGGGGTGGCGTTCGTGATGGCTCAGGCCGGCAACATGCGCACCGGGGGGCCCGCCAAGACAGCCGCCGCCCTGAAACGGCTGGCAGACTCCATGACCGGCGAGCAGCGCGCACTCTATGGCGACGTCTTCGGCAAGTTCAGCGATGTGCTCAACAACATGCAGAACGCCGGTCTTAGCGCTGAGGCGTCCGCCGACCGGGTGATCGAACTGGTCGAGCAAGTGCCGCCACCAATCCGCGCGGCCGTTGGGGATGACGCGGAACAGATCCTGCGTCTCGTCCGGGAAAAGTCCGACACCGAACTGGATGCCCTGCGACTCCAGCTCATCGGAGCAGGCGATGCCTAGCCAATTGCGCACTGCACCGACCACTGCAGCCGAGTCAGACCAACCTGAGCGCACGTCGCTCCACCGTTCGGAAGGGTAGCCAACCATGTCTCGTGTCTTGATCGCCGGTGGCGGAGGTTTGGTCGGGCTGAATACCGCCCGCGCTTTCGCCGCCGAAGGTACTTCAGTCGTGATCACCGCTCGTCACGGACACGACCAAATCGCGAAAGCGTTGGGCGACCTCCGCGAGCTGGTCACCATCGAGCCCGTGGAGTTCGCGCGGAGCGGAGAAGTGTTCGACCTGTTCAGCCGGTACGACTTTCAATCGGTGATACACGCTGCACAGGCTCACCAACACGCACAGACCCGCACGTCGAACCGCGGCAACTACGACATGATCTTCAATTGTCTGGAAGCCGCAGAGGCCACAGGCGTGAAGCGCCTCGTCCTCGTGAGCTCGATCGCGGTTTATGGCGGCAGCGCACCGCCATTCGCCGAAGACGCACGCTTCCCCGTGCAAGCCACGATCGATGACCATCCCGACGCCATGGGTGCCTTTACCGCGCCCGATGGGAGCAGAGCACTCGCGCTACCGGCGTTCGAGGTGTCCGTCAAACGATCCCTGGAGCGCATCGCACTCGACTATGCCGCTCCCTGGCAGATGGGTGGGTCGGCGACGGTGCGCACCAATCAGAAGCGCAACCAGCACCTGCTCGACGTCGCCGTGCTGCGGATTCCGACTCAGTTCGGACCGGGCTACAAGGAGATGGGCAGTCCCATCAGCCGTGCTGTTCATACGGTCGCGGGCAGGGGAAATCTGATGGCAGGCGCGGGATACATGGGCGTGCCACTGTCGGACCTGTGGAGCGTGATCGCCGTGTCCCCACTGACCTACGTTCGCGACACGGCGAATGCGCTCGTCGGCATGATACGTGCCGACGCCCTTCCGCATCGCATCTACAACTTGTCCAGCGGGTACACCACCAGCGCACGCGAACAGCTGCTGGCCCTCTATCGGATAAGGCCAGATGCCGCACAACAAGTGAACATGGATCCGGAAACGCTTCGGGCGGAACCGTATCCGTCGAGCGGATTCAATGCGGATCGGCTGACCCACGACACCGGATGGTGTCCCCAGTACACGTTCGAAGAAGCGCTTGAAGACTATCTCAAGTGGCTTGGCGAACACCCCTACTGAGCCGCACGCGCATGGCTGCGCTGCCCGGCCGGGCACTCGCTGTCCTGCGTGCTGACGACCGCACCCGCGACGCAATGGGCATCGGCTCTGCGACAAGGGTGTGAAAGTGCGAGTGGCTTGCGCCGTGAGCGCAGAGTCGAGCGTGGGCACGTCACATCGCGAGATCTCCGTGATGTCGGTGATGCGCGCCGCTCCCGCAGCCCTGGCGCAGAAGTGGGTTCCCGGAGCTTGATCGCCTGGTCTCGTCGAGCAGCGCTCAGATCCGAAATAGCTGCTGCGCGTTGAGGTATGCGATCTTGTCCCGGTCGGCCGGGCTGATCGGTGCCTCAGCCAGAAACTCCGAATGCTCCACCGGATCGCCGAACGGGTAGTCGCTGGAGAACATGATGCGGTCGGCGCCGAACACCTGCAGGGCGCACAGCAGCGGCGGAGTGGTGGTGTAGCCGCAGATGGTGATGTGCACGTGTTCGCGGATGACTTCCGCCACCGAAGGGGCGTCGGGGTTGGCCCTAGCGAGCACCGTGTCTGCACGCATCAGGGAAAACGGCAGGTTCTCACCCATGTGCCCGACGACGATCTGCAGCTTGGGATGCCGGCCGAAAACACCGGTGGCGGCGAGCCGTAGCACGTGCAGGCCGGTCTCGGCGTGCCATCCCCAGGCCGCGGTGGCCAATGACCTACCTGTCTGGCCGGGAAGATCACTGAAGTACACGTCGGCGACCTGCTGCGAGGGATAGGTGGGGTGCAGATAGATCGGCACGTCGAGGTCTTCGATGGCTGCGAGCAGGCCATCGAACTCAGGCGCGTCGAGGAACCGTCCCTGGGTGTGCCCGTTGATGACCACGCCGCAGAATCCCAGTTCGGTGATCGCCCGCTTGGCCTCCATGATCGCCGCGGCCGGGTCCTGGGTGGGCAGGCTGGCCAACGCGTTGAACCGGTCGGGGTGGGCCGCAACGGCTTCGGCGCAGCGGTCGTTGAGCGCCCTACTGAGCCCGGTGGCGGTTTCTGTGGGCACCTGCTGGGATCCCGGCGCGACGACGGAGAGGACCTGCATGTCGATGCCGGCTTCGTCCATGACCCGCAGGCGCTGCCCGTCGACGTCCGCCAGTTTCGCGGTGAGCGCTTCCGGGCCCATCGGGGTCGGCCACACCTGCTCGACGAGGTCGGCGGGTAGCAGGTGTTCTTCAAGGGCGATGAGTGTCATGGCAATCCTTTCGTCGTCGGAGGTGCGGCCGCTCAGGCCGCGGTGAGTACGTCCAGCCGGGGCAGCAGCGTGTATGCGTTGCCGTGCATGACCTTGGTGAGCAGCTCGGGCCGGTCCGCGAAGTAGGCGTCGACGTTGCCCGTGTACCAGGCCGCCATGTCCGGACTCACCGCGGGAAAGTCTGTGCCGAACAGGATCTGGTCGGGTGGTACGAAGTTCTCCAGTGCGACCAGGTTCGTTTCGAAACCCGACAGCGCCGTCTCGAAGTAGAAGGTGCGGAAGTCGGCGATGATCTCCTCGGGACTGAGTTCACAGCCGAGGTAGTGCGAGAGCACCGCGACCCGCGCGGCGAGGAAGGGTGTGCTCCCGCCGGAGTGCGACAGCAGGATCCGCGCATTCGGATACTGGCGTTTGCGGCCGCTGGTAACGAGGTCCGCTGCGCCCTTGTACGTCTCGTTGGGTACCTCGCTGACAGGTGTCGGCAGGAACCGGTTCGGCATCCGGTTGCGTCCAGGTGTCTGCTCGCCGTGCAGAAAGACCAGCGTGCCGCGCCGGTCGAGTTCGGCCCAGAGCGGCTCGAAGACGTCGTCACCCAGCGATCGGGCCTCCTCACCGGTGCCGTAGACGTTGGTCAGGGTGACGCCGTCGGCGGCGAGTTGATCGAGGGCATAGGTGAGCTCGTCGAGCGCCGCGTCGACATCGGTCGGGGTAGGCAAGTGTGCGAAGAAGCCGAACCGGCCTGGGTGGTCCTCGACCGTCTGGCGAGCGATCGTGTTGATCTCGCGGGCGAAGGCCCGCCGCTGCTTGGCGGGCAGGCCGTGCTCCAAATCGTTGGGCAACGACAGCACGGCCGTCTGGATCCCAAGGCCGTCCATGAAGGCAAGGCTGGTTTCCGGTGTCCATCGTGGGCCGCCGCCGGGGAAACGCCATCCGGAGTCCGCGATGAGCGAGCTTTGCAGCGACTTGGCCAGTTCGCCACTCGGGAAGAGGTGATGGTGTAAATCGACCCGCGCAGGGACCGGCCTCGCCGTGGTCATTACTCCAGCTAAGCAGCAAGTTGACTATTGTCAATGGTTGCTACCTGCTAACTTCATTGGAATGAGTGATCCCCAAGCGGCCCCCGAGCTGCGGCTCTTGGACGCCCTGTTCCGGCTGAACAAGTCAGTGCTGGCCGACGCGCGCACGCACATCGCGGCCGCCGCGGACCTCGACCTCGCCGACTTCCTCACGCTGCGCACCATCGATCTCGGTGTCGACACACCCGGCGGGCTGATCCGCGACCTCGGTCTCAATCCCGCGGTCGTGAGTCGCGCGCTGACGAAGTTGACGAGGGCCGGGCTGATCGAGCGTCGGATCGACTCCGACGACTCCCGGCGTTCGCGGGTCGATCTCACCGAAGAGGGTGCGCGCACCACGGCCGCCATCGGCGCGCGCATCCGACCGGGTCTGGCCCGACGCCTCCAACAGCTCGACCCGGACCGGATTGAGACCCTTCTGGAAGGCCTCGAAACGCTCTGAGTCCCGGCCACGCGCAAGGAGGCAATCGGCCGTCACCGCCATGACATTCGGCGGCGATCTCCGCGAGACGTTGTGCGGGCGAGTCGAAGCTCGGGAACATCTGTGGACACGGTGAGTCGAGTACTTCGGTCGTCACGGTCGCACTACGCGCCCAGCCTTCTCGCGGCGTCCACCAACCGGTTCGGCGGCGAGATGGGGTCACCGGCAGAGCCGATGAGCAGCACGCGGGAGGAGTTCCAGTCGCGGCGCGTAACGGTTGGTGAACTCAGAAGTGAAAGCGGCACACCGACATGCTCGGCACAGTGATATTGCGCGAGCACCGCATCGCCGGTCAGCCGTTCGGATTCGGGGCCGTAGTGATCGCTAATACAACCGGTCGGAACCAGCCGGTGTCGGACAATCGACCGAAGACGCAGCGGCTCGGCCGACTTGCCGAAGGTAGATGCCCGGGTGGCCGTGAGCATGGCTGCCGGACCGGGTAGGCCGGCGCCGCAGATCAAGAAGCGCCCGATGTTGACCCCATGGTCGGGTGCGATACGCGCGATGGAGGCGCAGGACGGCGACGCCGCCGAGACGGCCGTTCACACGCACCTGCGGAATCAATTGGTGGCGACGACCATGCCGCAGATCCTCGATCGCTGAGCCACCCCTCGCGCTTCACCGCGTGATCCTCGACCCTGAGTCATGCCGTGGTGCTCATCGCAGCTCACTCTCCGGAGGGCGCCTAATTAGTACGCCATGCGTAGTACATTAGTTGCAGAAACGTACTAGGGGGCACGCAGTTGAACGTGGGGTCGCAGTGAAGCGGTACCTGGCCTCCACGTTCTCGGCCCTTGGCGTACGCGACTACCGCCGATTCGCGTTCGGTCAAGCGATCTCGGTCAGCGGCACCTGGATGCAGAAGCTCGCCCAGGCATGGCTGGTGCTCGAGCTGACAAACTCGCCGCTGTTGCTCGGCCTCACCGTTGCGATGCAGCAGATTCCGACGCTGCTGTTCACCACCGTCGGTGGGGCTCTTGCGGACCGCTTCGACAAGCGCACGATTCTGCTGTGGATGGCCATCGGCGCGACGCTGCCTGCGCTCGTCCTGGGGGTGCTCGTTCAGCTGGACCTCGTGCAGGTCTGGATCGTGATGCTGGCAGCGCTGATTCAGGGTCTGCTCGACGCGGTCGACAAGCCCGCCCGGCTCACCGTGGTCAACGACATCGCCACCCCCGCAACGCTGACCAATGCCGTCATGTTCAACGGCATCATCCAGGACAGTGGCAAGGTCGCCGGTCCTGCGATCGCCGGGATCCTGATCGCCTCGGTCGGCATCTCGGCGGCCTTCTTCATCAACGCGCTCTCCTACCTGCCGGTCATCGTGGCCCTGCTGCTGATCAAGCCGCGAGTACCCGTCGGCCCCGTCGCCACCTTCAAGGCCACGGGAAACCTCACCGGCACGCTGCGCTACGTCGCCAAGCATCCCAAGCTGGCGGCCGCTCTGGGGCTGATGGCGGTGGCGGGACTACTCGCCTACAACTGGAACGTCCTGCTGCCGACGTTGACACGTGACGTGTTCGATGGCGACGCACGCATGGTGGGGTTCGGCTTCACCAGCATGGGTCTCGGGGCCGTGCTGGGTGGGTTGGCCCTGGCCGGCTTCCTCAAGCCGAGCTCAAGCCGGTTGATCCTCAACGGATGCGTCTTCGCGACGTTCCTGGTACTCCTGGGCCTGGCGCCCACTGTCGGAGTCGCTTATGTCCTGCTGTTCGGCGTCGGTGCGTTCAGCGTGGCGTTCCGGGCGACGGCCACCACGCTGCTTCAGCTGTACGCGGACCCGCAGATGCGGGGTCGGGTCATTTCTCTGCTCGTCCTGGCCACCGCGGGCACCACGCCCTTCGGCGGCCCCCTCATCGGTTGGATCTGCGAACACGCGAGCCCGCGCGTCGCCTGCGTGGTCGGCGGGTTCGGCACGGCCCTGGCTGCGTTGGCGTGTTTCGTCTACCTGCAGGTGAAGCGCTCGGCCGCTGAAGCTGAGGGCGACGAGACTGCCGGGCACTACGAGAGAGCGACCAGCCGTTCGAGCGATGGCAGCGCGGCGAAGATGGAATGGCGATCGTCCTCGGAGAGCCGCCCGACCTGATGTGCGAGGAATTCGTTCGCGCGCACGCGGGACGCGGCCAACAGATCGTGACCATGGGCGGTGATGACCACCACGAAACTGCGTCCGTCATCCGGGTCGACCCTGCGCTCCAGATAGTCCGTCTCTTCCAGCCTGGCCACCAGCCGGGTTACCGAGGACTTGCTGATCTGCTCGCGCCGGGCCAGCTCGCCCACCCGTAACGGGCCGTGTCGTTGAATGGTGGACAATGCCGAGATCTGGGACATCGTGAGCTCGGTTTGGGACCGTTTGCGCAACTTCCTCGTCAGTCGGAGGCTGACGTCCTGAAGCGCGGCGACCTCGTCTGCGTAAACTATGGCGCCCGGTTGCATTGGGGCTGCCGGTTGTATTGGGGTTGACACCTCCACAGACTAGTACGGTCGTGCAACCATTTCGGGATGGGCCGTTTCGGGGTGTCGGCGCGACGTCCAGTCTTTGACCAACCGTATACGAACGGATACTTGGGCACACAGGAGGTGGCGACGGGAGGTCCGGTGCTCGGTTCGATTTTCTGGGTCGCTGGGTAGTGGTGCCTCCGCCGCGCGTCCACAAGGCCTTCGCCGGCACCGGCGCAGTCTGTACCGGCGTCGCCGCGTGCGTGGACGGTTCCGTGGTCCACCAGGTCCGCACCGTGACACAGAGCCCGATCGTGCGATCGGCCATCCCAGCGGCGTCTTTCCGGTCCGCATCGACTTGGTCGACGGAGAGCTACGCGAAGCCTCGTTCTCGAGGACGGCCAGGCGGCTGATGGAAGGCATCGTCCACGTCCGCAGGGACGCGGATCCGGTCCTTACTATTACCGGTTCCTGACGAATCCGCTGGCGCTCAGCCCGTCTCGTTCTGTGGCCGAGTGTCGCGGTAGGTCTTCACCAGGCTGATCGCCGTCGTGGCCGCCAGCGTGGCAATGATGAACAACAGGGAAGTGAAGGTCCCGATCTCCGGTATGTGGAAGTCTCCGACGCGGTCGAGGCGGGAGCCGTGCAGCGCTTCGATCAACAGTTTCACGCCAATGAAGCCGAGGATGATCGCCAAACCCTTGCTGAGGTAGATGACCTTCTCCAGCAGACCGCCGATGAGGAAGTACAGCTGGCGCAGGCCCATCAGGGCAAGGGCGTTCGCGGTGAAGATGATGTAGGGATCGTTGGTGAGGCCGAAGATCGCGGGGATCGAGTCCAGCGCGAAGACGACGTTCGCGATGCCGATGGCGGCGATGACGATGACGAGCGGAGTGAGAAGTCGACGCCTTCCGCCCTGTCCGAGTTGGCGGGTGACGAGCCGGCCGCCGTCGTAGTCCTCGCTGATCGGCAGGATGCGGCGTAGGAAGCGCAGGGCGGCGTTCTCGTGGAAGTCCGGCTCGTCGTCCGAGTTCTCCATGGCGAGCTGAATCGCGGTGTAGACCAGAAACCCGCCGAGGATGTAGAACACCCAGCTCGCTGCGGCGACGGCGGCAGCCCCAGCGAAGATGAAGACCGCCCGAAGGACAAGCGAGAGAACGATTCCGATGTACAGGACCTTGTCCTGCGCCAGGGCCGGGACCGAGAACCGGGTCATGATGATCATGAAGACGAAGAGGTTGTCCACGCTGAGGCTGTACTCGGTGACGTAGCCGGCGACGAACTCCGGCCCGGCCGACCCCGGCAGGAAGATGAACAACCCGAGGGCGAACACGGCCGCGAGCCCCACGTAGACGAGCACCCAGCGGACGGCGTCCGTCGTGGTGACGGTGCGCTGCCGTTTGGCGATGACGGTCAGGTCGAGCACGATGATCGCGACGAGCGCCGCGATCGTAAGGCCCCATACCAAGGGCGACACAGCAGAATTCACGGACGAACCTCCGGGCATCACAAAGCGATGATCCGGAGGTCTCTTCCGCCTAGGGCTCCGCCAAGGCCGGCACCGCCGGGTCGGCCGCGGGGCCTCCCGTGTTGACGACGATGCCGCGCGAGGAATACTCCCCTCCCACGAACGTATACACCGTACCGAGAACCCGCGGCCCGACCAACTGGGGGGCCGTCTTCCTCAAAGCGCGTGCTGAACGCACAATGCAGTTGTTCATACGCACATTTATGGTGTAACTTAACGGTATGGATGCTGCCGAGCGCGGTATGTGGTTGGTCGAGCAGCTCCGACAGCGGGGACGGGTTGATGTCGCAGCGGCGGCCGCCGAGTTCGGTACCGCGGAGATGACGATCCGCCGAGATCTGGACGCGCTGGCCCTGCAGGGGGTGGCCCGCCGGGTTCGAGGTGGCGCGGTGAGCCTGCTGATGCGTGGTGAGGAGTTGCCGTTCGCGATGCGTGAGATGTCCGCCGCAGCGGCCAAACAACGGATCGGCACCGCGTCGGCCGGATTGATCGCTGACGGCGAGGCGGTGGGCCTTGACGGGGGCACGACGGTACTCGAGACGGCGCGGGCGCTACGTGGCCGGCGGTTGACGGTGGTGCCGGTGTCTCTGCATGCGGCGATGGCACTCGCCGAATCGTCCTCGGTGCGGCTGCTGATGCCCGGCGGTGAAGTCCGGCCAGGGGAACTGTCCGTTGTCGGGCCCTCCACGCTGGCGACGATCGCGGCGCTGCGTTTGGACACGGTCGTCCTGGCATGTTGCGGGATCTCTCCAGACGGTCAGGTGACCACCCACGATCTCGGCGACGCCGCGGTGAAACAGGCCCTGATCGGCTGCGCTCGTCGCACCATTCTGGTGCTCGACGGATCGAAATTCACCCACTCGGCCATGGCCGTGGTGTGCGACGCAACGAGCCTGGACGTCGTCGTCACCGATGACACGGCACCCGCTGAGGCCGTCGCGTCGCTCGAGACGGCCGGGATGGTCGTGCATCGTGTCTAACCCATGTCTAACCCGGTGAGCGACTTGGGGAATCGGCCCGACGGTGCCGCGCCGCGGATCGCAGTCACTGCCGTGTTCGTGGTCCACGGTCTGCTGTTCGCGTCGTGGACCGCACACATCCCACACGTCAAGCAGTCACTCGGCCTGGACGACGGCACCTTGGGATTCGCGCTACTGGGCGCCCCGGTGGGATCGGTCGCCGCGATGTGGCTCGCCGCAATGCTGTTGCCACGCTTCGGGAGCCGACGCATCGTCCAGGTCGCGTTGTGCGGGTACTGCGCAGCAGGCCCGCTCGTCGGCCTCACCGGCACCCTGCCCGCGCTGTTCGGCGCGCTGGTCCTGTGGGGCGCGTTCCAGGGCGCCCTGGACGTGGCAATGAACACCCAGGCCATCGCCATCGAACGAAAAAGCCGGCGACCCCTGATGTCAGGTTTGCACGGCGGCTGGAGCATCGGCGCGTTCACCGGCGCCGGGATCGGCGCCCTGGCCGTCGGCGCCGGAATCGCATTGAGGCCCCAGCTGCTCATTCTGGGGTCGGTCGCCCTGCTCGGCGCGGGGCTGCTCGGTACGCGACTGCTTCCCGATCATCGAAGTGGCTCTAGCAGCGAACCATCCCCGTCGGCACCAAGCTCGGTAACCGAAACCCCAAGCACCGAGCCGGAATCGGGCGGCGGCCGGTCGCGGTGGTCAACTGGGATGTTCACCCTGGCGGTGATCGCCTTCGCCAGCATGCTGTGTGAAGGCGCCGCCGCGAACTGGGCCTCGGTCTACCTGTCGGGCCCGCTCGGTGCCACCGGAGCCGTCCCCGGGCTCGCCTATGCCGGGTTCGCCCTCGCCATGGTCGCCGTGCGGCTCTCGGGCAACCGATTGTTGGCCCGGTTTCGCCCCGATCGGCTTCTCCCCGTCCTCGCCCTCGTTGCCACCGTCGGCTTCACGACCGCCCTGCTGCTCGACCGGCCTCTTGCCGCCATCCTGGGCTTCGGGTGTCTGGGCTTGGGGTTGGCGTCGGTGGTGCCCGCGGTGTTCAGTGCCGCAGGCCGGCTACCCGGAATGCACCCCGGTACCGCGGTCGCCACCGTCTCGGCGTTCGGCTGGGCCGCGTTCGTGATCGGGCCACCGATCATCGGACACCTCGCTGCGCTGACCTCGCTCCCGACCGCCCTGGCTCTGCTACCGGTGTTGACGGGGTTCGTGGCCATCGGTTCGTGGTTCGTACCCGGCCTGAAGAACCGTCAGCGCCAGAACGACCGCCCCCTTGAAGCAGCGGACACGCCGTGATCGACTGGCTGTTGGTCGACTACGGCGAAGTCCTCAGCAGGGCACTACCCGACGCCACGTTCACGGAACTGGCCGCAATGACGGGCCTGGACCGCGACGAATTTCGCGAACGGTACTGGCGATACCGGCCCGATTACGACCGGGGCCAGACCCCGCTGCGCTACTGGTCGGCGCTCATCGACCGCGACATGGCCCGGCAGCGACGCCTGGTCGAACGACTCACCGCCGTCGACGTCAATGGGTGGACTCACTTGAACCCCGCGACTCTGCGCACGACGCTGAACACCGCCCGCCGCACCCCCACCGGCTTGGCACTGCTCAGCAACGCCCCCGAGGCGCTGGCCGACGCCATCGAACGCAGCCATTGGGTCAGCCACTTCGACCATCGTTTCTACAGCTGCCGGCTACGGCGACTGAAACCCGAACCGGCTGCATTCACCGACGCGCTAAACATCATGGATGCCACACCCGAACAAGTACTCTTCATCGACGACCGCGCCGAGAACACCGCCGCAGCAGCCGATCTGGGCATGTCCACCATCACCTTCGCCTCCGCCGACGCGCTACTCCACCAAATCGCCCGCGCCACCGAGGCACGCCGAGCGACCCGCACTGAACCTGACCGCGAACTCCCGACATTTCGTGCAACCATCGCCTGAGATCCCGCCGGGTCAGGACACCGGGAATCTGGCATAACCTCACGACGGCACATTAAGCCCAGCTCAGAGCGGCGGACGGAATGTCTCAGTCCGGCTCGGAGTTGACGATGTGGGGTTTTTCCACGCGACAGGAGGTCGGCGGATGCAGGTTGGAGTGGTGTTCCCTCAGGCGGAACTAGGTGGCGACGTAGGTGCTGTGCGGGCCTATGCCGAGCGAGTCGAGGACCTCGGATACAAACACGTGTTGGCGTTCGACCACGTCGTCGGCGCGGACCCGAAGGTCCACACCGGCTGGAACGGCCCCTACGACGTACACACCACGTTCCACGAACCCTTTGTGTTGTTCGGTTACCTGGCCGGCGTGACGAGGTCGCTCGAGTTCGTGACCGGTGTCATCATCCTGCCCCAGCGGCAGACCGTCCTGGTCGCGAAGCAAGCCGCAGAGGTCGATCTCTTGGCCTCGGGTCGGTTTCGGCTCGGTATCGGCATCGGCTGGAACGCCGTCGAATACGAAGCGCTCGGTGAGGACTTCACCAATCGCGGTAGGAGATCCGAAGAACAGATCGAGTTGATGCGACGGTTGTGGACGGAACAGTCCGTGACGTTCGACGGCGAGTTCCACCAAGTCACCGGTGCCGGCATTGCGCCCCCGCCCGTACAGCGTCCGATTCCGGTGTGGATCGGCGCCGGTTCGGCACGCGGCTATGAGCGTGCGGGGCGGATCGCCGACGGCTGGTTCCCGATGGTGGCGCCCGGCCCGGATCTCGACACAGCGCGTGCCGTGGTGGATCGAGCAGCCGTGGACGCGGGCCGGGATCCGAAGGCCATCGGCATGGAAGCCTGGGTCAAGTGGCAGGGCAGCGCCGATGGTGTCGTCGACGGGGTGACCAAATGGGACCAAGCCGGCGCTTCCCATGTATCGATCAACACCATGGGCGCTGGCCTGAAGACGGTCGACGACCACTTGGCCGCTTTGACGGCGGTTGCCGACGCCCTCCCGAAAACCTAGCCGCGGCAGGCAGGTTATGCGGTTGTTGGAGAACCCGTTTCCGAAAGGGGGCCGGGGCCGCTAGATCATGTCGTTCTTGGTCAACCAGCGCATCACCGGCCAGCCGATGAACACCGGCAGCCAGCAGGTCAGCACGCGGTAGAGCAGCAC
>JAVRPF010000008.1:0-3752 GCA_032162385.1 Mycobacterium sp. | reverse complement strand
CCAGATGTAGTCCGCGTCATGTGCGCCAGTAGTGAAGACTTTCTGGCCGTTGACGATGTACTCGTCGCCGTGGCGCACGGCCGTGGTGCGCAGCGACGCCAGGTCGGTGCCGGCCTCCGGCTCGGTGTAGCCGATGGCGAAGTGAACCTCACCGGCGAGAATCGAAGGCAGGAACTTTCTCTTCTGGAGTTCGCTGCCGAACGCCTGCAGAGTAGGCCCGACGGTCTGCAGCGTCACCGCAGGCAGCGGCACGTCGGCCCGGTGGGCTTCGTTGACGAAGATCGACTGCTCGATCGGGCCGTATCCCAGGCCGCCGAACTCCTTCGGCCATCCGACACCGAGCTTGCCGTCCGAACCCATGCGCTTGATCACCGTCCGGTACGCCTTGCCGTGCCGGTCAGCTTCCATCGCGGCCCGCTCTTCGGGGGAGATGAGGCTCGAAAAGTATTGCCGTAGCTCGGCTTGCAGCTGCCGTTGCTCCGGGGTCAGTTCGATGACCATAGCTCTCCCACCAGGTCGAGACGATGAGATGGCCCACCCAGTAGTCGGGTCAGGTCCTTGATCGTGGAGTAGTAACGATCCATAGGGTAGGTGATGTCCATTCCCATCCCGCCGTGCAGGTGGTGGCAGAGCTGCATCACCGGCGGCGCCTGCGACGTCACCCAATACCCGAGCACGTCGAGGTCCTCAGCGGCGTCACGCCCTTCGACGAGCCGCCATATCACCGACGTGGACGCCAGTGCGATGGTGCGCGATGCGATGTACACCTCGGCGAGCTGGGCGGCCACGGTCTGGAACGTCGAAAGCGGCTTACCGAACTGTTCACGGCTCGCCACGTAGTCGGCGGTCAGCCGAAGCGCACCGGCCACGAGACCAGCCACGTACGCACCCGTCGTCGCCAGCGCCAGTTGGTTGACCCGGACCACCTCGGCGCCCGCCAGCACGTCGGTGTCGGGCACCGTCACGTCTGCGAACGTCACCACGTATTCGTCGGAGTGGTTGGCCGCCGGAGTCTTCGTCAGCGTCACCCCGGCCGCCTTCGGCGACACCACGACGACGCCGCTGTCGGTGCTGACGAGCATCCAATCCGCTTGCTCCGCATAGGGAACGCCGATCTTGGTACCCGAGAGTCGGCCGGCGGAGAAGGTGGTCGCGGGCCGCTCTGGCAGCGCATGGCCCGGCTCGTTTAGCGCCGCGGTCAGCACGCCACCCTTTGCCGTGCCAGCGAGGAAGCGGTCCTGCTGTTCGTCGGAGGCCAGCTCGAGAAGCGGCACCAGCCCAAGGCCGAGCGTCGCCAGCGCGGGCCCGACGGCGCCGTGCCTGCCGATCTCGGTCAGCGCGGACGCGACCTCGCCAAGACCTAGCCCGTCACCGCCCAAGCGTTCCGGCACGCCGAACGCGACGACACCGCCGTCGACCAGTGCGGCCCAGCTGTTGTCTCGCCCGAGCGCCGACGTCACCACGTCGGCGACGGCCTGCTGCCCTTCGTCGGGACTGAAGTCCACCCGAATCCTCCTTGATTCTAGGAAGTTTGAGCCCTTACCAAGATTGCTAAGCGCTGGCGCCCGAGGAGTCGACCTGCCAGTGCTTGATCCCGTTGAGCCAACCCGACCGTAGCCGCTCCGGCTCGCCGATGGGCCTGAGATCGGGCATGTGATCGGCAACCGCGTTGAAGATCAGGTTGATGGTCATCCTGGCGAGGTTGGCGCCGATGCAGAAGTGGGCGCCCGTGCCACCGAACCCGACGTGCGGGTTCGGATCGCGAAGGATGTCGAACGAGTGCGGATCCTCGAAGACCTCTTCGTCGAAGTTGGCCGAGCGGTAGGACATCACCAACCGCTGGCCCTTCTTGATCTGCACACCCGCCAGCTCGGTGTCCTCGTTCGCCGTGCGTTGGAAGGCCGACACCGGGGTGGCCCACCGGATGATCTCGTCGGCCGCCGTGGACGGGCGCTCGGACTTGAAGAGCTCCCACTGATCGGGGTTGTTGGCCAAGGCGATCATGCCGTGGGTGATCGAGTTGCGCGTGGTCTCGTTGCCCGCCACCGCCAGCATGATGACGAAGAAGCCGAACTCGTCGTCGGAGAGCTTCTCGCCCTCGACGTCGGCCTGGATGAGCGTGGTAACGATGTCGTCGGTGGGGTTCTTACCGCGCTCGTCGGCCATGGCCATCGCGTACATGATCAGTTCCATCGAAGACTGCGCCGGATCGACGTCGGCGAACTCGGGATCCTCGCCACCGGTCATCTCGTTGGACCAGCGGAACAGCTTGTCGCGGTCGTCCTGCGGCACCCCGAGCAGACCGGCGATGGCCTGCAGCGGCAGCTCGCACGACACCTGCTCGACGAAGTCGCCGCTGCCCTCGGCCGCGGCGGCCTTGGCGATGTTCTGGGCGCGCTGCGCGAGTTCCTCCTCAAGGCGTCCGATGGCGCGTGGAGTGAATCCGCGGGAGATGATCTTGCGCAGCCGGGTGTGGTGCGGCGCGTCCATGTTGAGCATGACGGCGCGCTGCATCTCGACCGACTCGCGCGTCATCTCCTTCGGCCAGGTCGGGATGGCGCCGTTCTCCCAGCTGGAGAAGACGTCGCTGCGACGAGAGACTTCCTTGACGTCGGCGTGCTTGGAGACGAGCCAGTAGCCGTGGTCCTCGAAACCACCGGTGCCATCGGGGACGTCGACCCAGTGGATCGGCTCGGACTCGCGCAGCTCGGCGAGTTCGGCCACGGGTAGGCCGACGAGGTTGACGTCGGGATCCAGGAAGTCGAAATCAGCCGGAATGTTGTGGGGATTCCCGCTTGGGGCAGTCACAGTGTGCGCTCCTAATTGCAACGTGTTCTAGTGCCAGTAAAACACGCCTCCACTGCAGATCAAAGGCAGAGCCGCATCGCCGCTTGTCAGACTTATGGAACGTGTTCTAGCCTGGGCGAATGGGTAACCCCGTCATCGTTGAAGCCACCCGCAGCCCCATCGGCAGGCGGAACGGATGGTTGTCCGGCCTGCACGCCACTGAGCTGCTGGGCGCCACGCAGAGAGCGCTCGTCGAGAAGGCCGGTATCGATGCCGGCGACGTCGAGCAGGTCATCGGCGGCTGCGTCACGCAGTTCGGCGAGCAGTCCAACAACATCACCCGCGTGAGCTGGCTGGTCGCCGGTCTGCCGGAGCACGTCGGCGCCATGACGGTCGACTGCCAGTGCGGCAGCAGTCAGCAGGCCAACGGGCTCGTCGCGGGCCTCATTGCAGCGGGTGCCATCGACGTCGGCATCGCCTGCGGCATCGAGGCGATGAGTCGCGTCGGCCTCGGCGCCAACGCGGGTCCCGACCGCCACATCCTGCGGCCCGAGTCGTGGGACATCGACCTGCCCGACCAGTTCACCGCCGCCGAGCGGATCGCCAAGCGGCGTGGCATCTCACGCGAGGACATCGACCAGTTCGGTTTCGACTCGCAGCGCAAGGCCGCCCAGGCCTGGGCCGCGGGGCGGTTCGACCGCGAAATCAGCGCGATCGTTGCGCCGGTACTCGACGAGAACAAGAAGCCCACCGCCGAGCGTGCGCCCGTCACCTGCGACCAGGGTCTGCGCGACACCACACTCGAGGGCCTGGCGGCGCTGAAGCCGGTGATGGAGGGCGGAATTCACACCGCGGGCACGTCCTCGCAGATCTCCGACGGTGCCGCTGCGGTGCTGTGGATGGACGAGGACAAGGCTCGGGCACTCGGCCTGAAGCCGCGCGCACGCATGGTCAGCCAGGCCCTG
>JAVRPF010000007.1:0-5371 GCA_032162385.1 Mycobacterium sp. | reverse complement strand
GCCGCGCGAACCGCCGATTATCGATTCCCTACCCGAAGTGGCCTTGATCAACGGTATTCGACTGACCGGGCGAGTCCGCGCACCAATTTTTCTTGCCAAGGGATTTGTGGAGTTCACCTGCGCTGCTCGCCGGTGAAATTCCACAAATCGCTGCTAGGAGGTGAGCCGATCGGCGACGGCCACGACGCGGCGGGCGAGGTGATCGAGCGCATTGTTGGTGGCGTCGTCGAACTCGCCGATGTTGTCGTGGCTTGCGGTGAGGCTCGCGCCGTACGGGTTTCCGTCGACGAACTTGAGCGCATCGGTGTAACCCGGCGGCACGATGATGCCGCCGAAGTGCATGAGCGTGACGTAGAGCGTGAGAAGCGTCGTTTCCTGCCCGCCGTGCGCGGTGTTCGTCGACGCGAAGCCCGCGTACACCTTGTCGGCGAGCTCGCCCTGCGACCACAGGCCGCCGAGCGAGTCGAGAAAACTCCGCAGCTGTGATGCGACGGAACCGAACCGCGTCGGCGACCCGAAGATCACCGCATCGGCCCAGACGATGTCGTCTCCGGTCGCGGGCGGCAGGTCCCTGGTCGCTTCGTAGTTGGCGGTCCACGCCGGGTTTTCCGCGAATGACTCCGGATCACGGGTCTCGGCGACGTGGCGGACCCGCACCTCGGCGCCGGCGCCCTCCGCGGCAACGGCGACTCGTTTAGCCATCGAGGTGCCGTGCCCGGTGGCCGAGTAATAGATGACAGCGAGTTTCGTCATGCAAACAGCCAATCACGATCGCCCGTGAGCTAGGGCGAGAGTTTGGGCAACTTCTTGATGCCGAACTCGCGACGCAGCACCGTGCGCGCGGCGTAGTAGCCGGCCATCCCGTGCACGCCCCCGCCGGGAGGTGCCGCCGACGAGCACAGGTAGGCCTTCGGGATCGGCGTCGACCAGGGGTTGAGCCGCAACGCCGGGCCGGTCAGCGCGCTGAACATGTTGTTGCCGCCGACGCCGATGTCGCCGCCGACCAGGTTGGCGTTGTGGTCGGGCAGCCGCGCCGCGGGAACGCTGCGCACGGCCACCACCACGTCGCGGAAGCCCGGCGCGAAGCGCTCGATGACGTCGGTCACCGCTTCGGCCATGTCGACCGTCGACCCCGTCGGCACGTGGGTGTAGGCCCACAGTGGTCGACGGCCCTCGGCGTCGATGCGACCGGGGTCGGCGACGTGCGGAGAGGCGGCGAGCACCATCGGCCATTCGGCGTGGCGGCCCTTGGCGATCTCCGCCTCGGCCAACGCCATCTGCGTGCGGGTGCCGCCAAGATGCAGGGTGGGAGCCAACGCCAGTCGCGGGTCGCGCCAGGGGATCTCGCCGGACAGCACGTAGTCGACCTTGGCCACGCCAGGCCCGAACCGGTAGCGGCGCAAGGCCTTCGCGTAACGCGGCGGCAGCGCGTCGCCGTAGATCCGCAGCAGTGCGGTCGGCGCGGTGTCGTACAGCACGACGCCGTCGGGTGGTGTGGTGATCTCCTCGCCGAGGACCAGTTCGCCGCCGTGCGCGCGTAGGTCGGCGATCAATGCGTCGGGAATGGCCTGCGATCCGCCGACGGGGATCGGCCACCCGACCGCATGCCCGAGCGTCGCCAGCATCAACCCGGCACCCGAGGACACCAGTGACGGCATCCGTGAAATCGTGTGCGCCGCAACGCCACTGAACAGCGCGCGGGCGTCCTCGCCGACCAGCGTCCGCCACAGCGGGGTGCCTTGCGCGAGCAGTCGCGGGCCGACGCGCAACGCCGCGGGAATGGACGGCGGCAGCGATCGCTTGTCGCCGAGCAGCAGGCCGACCACGCCGTCGCAGTCGGCGGCCAGCGGACCCAGCAGCCGTCGCCAGGATGCCCCGTCGTCCAGTTCCGCACAGGTCCGTTCGATGTCGCGGTAGCCGATGGCCGCGGGCCGGTTCGGCAGGGGATTGCCGTAGGCGATCTCGGGGACGGCCAAGCTCACGCCCCGCGCCCGCAGGTCGAACTCGGCGAAGAACGGCGAGGCCAGCGCCAGCGGGTGCACCGCCGAGCAGATGTCGTGGGTGACGCCCGGATACTCGGGGTCGGCCATGGTCCGCGCGCCACCCCCTGCGGTCGATTGGGCCTCGACGACGCGCACCGACAACCCGGCCCGTGCGCAGATCACGGCGGCGGCGAGCCCGTTGGGCCCACTGCCCACCACGGTGAGGTCCACCAGTTGATTAGAGCCCATCGACCAGCGTGCGCCGCCCCCGGGTCGTCACAGGGTCGGTTGCCGAAGGAGCGAGTCGCCGACGGTGCACCGTGACGGCACGCCACGCGATGGACGGGCGCAGCAGGGACAGCGGCGAGGCGACGAGCCAGGCCACGTGGACGAACTGTTCGAAGGCGGCGACGTCGTGTTCGGCGGCGGCCAGCACGCGGTCCACGTAGCGGTTGAACATCCGGGTCGACAATGCTGGCGTGCCTGGGATCTCGGGTAGGGCGAGATCGCCGCCGACTGCCATCTGCCAGGCCAGCCGGGTGGGCTTCGCGGCTGCCCGGAAGAACCGTCGAGAAAGGGATTCCGGGCCGCTGGACAGGCATTCGCGCAGCGCCAACGCGTGCAGCGCGGCCACCGTCATGCCTTGTGCATAGATCGGATTGAAGCTGCAGAAGGCGTCGCCGACGACCACGAATCCGCCGGGCAGACGTGCTTTGTCGTAGCGGCGCCACCTGCTGGACGGAAAGCGGTGGGACACGGTGTCTCCGACGCGCTCGGCGCCGCGCAATGCGGTCACGACGTGAGTAGGCAGGAGCTCATCGGCGAATCCGCACAGCTCGGAGAAGTCGGTGGGCGGTTCGAAGCCGGCCATGCCGAAGGCCGTGAACATCCAGGTGTCCTGCTCCGCTGCGGCCACCGCAATCCCGGTCGGCCGCCCGGGCACCGGCGACACGATCACGCCCTGCTCGTTCAGCGACTCCGGTGGCATCCTTAGTCGTTGAGTGCGATAGACGAGGTCGACGGTGACGCACTCCTCGGTGGGGTACGTATATCCCAGCCGCTCGAGCATTACTGGGGTGCGCGAGCCACGCCCCATCGCGTCGACCACCAGCGCGGCCGAGACGTCCGGCTGTTCCCTGCTCCCGCGGTCGACGATCCGCGCGCCCGTGATCCGTTCGCCGCCAGGGCTCGCGGTCAGCTCCACGACATCGTGGTTCGTCGCGAAGGTGACGTTCGGGATGGCCCGTACGCGGCGCCGTACATGGCTCTCCAGAAACGGACGAGTTGCGTTGTAGATGCGAATGCGTTGGCTCGCTCCGGTCCTCACCGCTAGGTGGCCATTCGTGCAGAAGTAGAGCCGTGACAAGTCCTGCCCGTCGAAGACGCGGGCCCCATCGGCGACGAGTTCGTCGAGGATCCCTGGGAGTAGTTCTTCGAGTGCGTGCGCACCGCGCATCAGCAGCCCGTGGGTCTGGCGCCCCTGGGGTACGCCACGTCTGGCGTCGGAAGCCTCCTGCAGTTCGTCGCGTTCGACGACGGTGACGGTGTCGTAGAAGTCCGACAGCGTCCGCGCTGCGAGCAGCCCGGCCATACTGCCGCCAAGGACGAGTGCCTGCGCCATGATTGCCTCCTCGGATGGTTCGTCATTCGAGGATGTGCGGACGCCCGGTCACGATCATCGGTGCGCATTCAGAGATTCGTGTGACGTGCCCCGTAGTCGTGCCGGGGGCGGATCGGTACGGGTTCGATGGTCGGCCGAGCGAAATTCCCTGGTCACGGCGAGCGGGATACGGGTTTTCCCCGACGTTTTCAGCGTAGGCGTGGCTGCATGCTGGCTAGCATGAGCGAATCTGGTCTGCGGACCGAACCCTTGAACTGGAGCGACCTGGGTATGCACGAACTGCCCACCGGAACCGTCACGCTGTTGCTGGCGGACATCGAGGGTTCGACGAGCCTGTGGGAGGCCGACCCCGACGCCATGACGGCTGCGGTCGCTCAGCTGGATCGGACGATCACCGAGCTCGTCGGCGCCCATCGGGGTGTGCGACCGGTCGAGCAAGGTGAGGGGGACAGCTTCGTCGTCGCGTTCACGCGTGCCAGCGACGCGGTGGCATTCGCGCTCGACCTGCAGCGTGCGCCGTTGGAACCGATTCGGCTGCGGATCGGCATTCACACGGGAGAAGTGCAACTGCGCGACGAAGGGAATTACATCGGGCCGACGATCAACCGGACTGCGCGGCTGCGGGAGCTGGCGCACGGAGGGCAGGTAGTGCTCTCGGGCGTCGCCCAGGTGCTGGCCGGCGACCTGCTCCCGGCGGGCGCCTGGCTGACCGACCTTGGCGCTCACCAACTGCGTGACCTCCCGCAACCGGAGCGCGTCGTGCAACTGTGCCATCCGGAGCTACGGTCTGAGTTCCCGCCGTTGCGCACTCCGAAAGTCGCTCATTCCCAGCGCCTTCCGGTCCAATTGACCAACTTCATCGGCCGGCAGGCCGAGCTGGCCGAATTGCAACGGTTGCTCGACGTCAACCGAGTGGTGACGCTGACCGGTGCCGGCGGGGTGGGCAAGACCCGGCTCGCCATCGAGGTGGTCTCGCGCTCGGCGGACCTGTTCGGCAACGAGGTGTGGTACGTCGACCTGGCGCCGATCGCCGATCCCGAACTGGTTGCCGTGACGGTGGCCCGCACGCTGGGCCTAGCCGACCGGCCGGGCCTGTCCACCATGGACGCGCTCAAGAAGTTCATCGGGGAGCGCCGAATCCTTGTGCTGCTGGACAATTGCGAACACCTGATCGACGCCATCGCCGCACTCGTCGTCGGCCTCGTCAGCACGTGCCCGCGGTTGACCCTGCTGGCGACCAGCCGAGAGCCCCTCGGCGTGGCCGGCGAAGTGACGTGGCGCGTACCGTCGCTGTCCTTGGCCAACGAGGCGATCGAATTGTTCACCGACCGGGCCCGGTTGGCGCGCCCCGAGTTCGTCATCACCGACCGCCACGTGGCGACCGTGGAGGAGATCTGCCGTCGTCTCGACGGTATGCCGCTGGCCATCGAACTGGCCGCGGCGCGAGTGCGAGCGCTGTCGTTGGCCGACATCGTGGACGGATTGCATGACCGCTTCCGGCTGCTCACCGGCGGCGCGCGCAACGCGGTGCGTCGGCAACAGACGCTGCGGGCGTCGGTCGAGTGGTCGCATGCGCTGCTCACCGAACCCGAACGCATCTTGTTTCGACGGCTGGCGGTGTTCGTCGGCGGGTTCGCGCTCGACGCTGCGCAGTCAGTCTGCGGCGGTATCGATTTGGCGGACTATCAAGTCTTCGACCAGCTCGGACTACTCGTCGACAAGTCACTCGTGGTGACCGAGAACTCTTCGGACCGCACGCGATACCGAC
>JAVRPF010000006.1:0-2680 GCA_032162385.1 Mycobacterium sp. | reverse complement strand
CCGTCTCCGGGGAAGGACATGGCCTCCCGTTCCATGATGTCGATCTCGTGGTCGGCCGTGCGCGGATAGTGCGTGCGAATCTCGGAGCCACAGCGATCTTTGAGCGGGGTGATGATGCGGCCGCGGTTGGTGTAGTCCTCGGGGTTGGCGCTGGCGGCGACGACCACGTCCAGCGGCAGCCGCAGCGTGTAGCCCCGCACCTGAATGTCGCGCTCCTCCATCACGTTGAGCATCGAGACCTGGATCCGTTCGGCGAGGTCCGGCAGCTCGTTGACCGCGACGATCCCGCGGTGCGCGCGCGGGATGAGGCCGTAGGCGATGGTCTCGGGGTCGCCAAGACTGCGGCCCTCGGCCACCTTGATCGGGTCGATGTCACCAACCAGGTCCGCGACGCTGGTGTCCGGCGTCGCCAGCTTCTCGTTGTAGCGCTCGCTGCGGTGCCGCCACGCCACGGACAGGTCGTCGCCGGAATCGGCAGCGCGACGGATCGACTCGGGGGTGATGGGCGTGTACGGATGCTCGTTGAGCTCGGATCCCGCGATCACGGGCGTCCACTCGTCGAACAGACCGGTCAGTGAGCGCAGTAGCCGGGTCTTGCCCTGCCCGCGCTCCCCGAGGAGAACCAGGTCGTGCCCCGCGATCAGCGCCCGCTCCAGCTGGGGCAGGACGGTGTCCTCGAAGCCGAAGATGCCCGGCCATACGTCGCGGCCGTCGGCCAACGCGGCGAGGAGGTTCTCCCGGATTTCCTCCTTGACGCCCCGCTCGCGGTGGCCGGAGGCACGGAGCTCGCCGAGCGTGCGCGGGAGATCGTTAGGTGATGTCACCACTCCACGCTACGACGGTCACCACGGTCGGGCATCCGCTCCCAGCTGATAGCGAAATCACGAGTTGGTCGGCGCATTCGGGAATACGGGCGTAGGCGCTGGTCGAGGGCCTTTTCGGGTGGCCCGGGCCGCTCGGTCAGGACCCGACTTTGATCGACACCGTGGTCATCTGGGTGCGGGCAGGCAACTCGGTGGTGTCGACGACGAGGAACTCACCGGTGTCCTGTATGCCGTTGGCGAGCGTCTTCGGCTTCAACGTGAACGCCGGCGCCTCGGAAGCCAGGCCGGCCAGACCGAAGTCGCTGTCGTTGGCGATCATCAGCGTGTTTCCGCCATCCGGGGTGCCCAGGCCCTCGACCTTGTCGTGACCGAAGAATTCGCCCTTGGCGTTGAGCTCGGTCAACAAGCCGCCCAAATCCAACTTGAGCGTCTTCGACGCCATGGTGATGCCCTTGGCCTTCAACGCCGTGATGGCCTCGGCATCGGTGGTCACCCCGACAGCCGTCTCGATGGGCTTGCCGCCCACCTGCAGTCCGCCTGCGTCGGCGCTGTACGTCGTACCCGGCACCGACGCCCTGGGCCCGACATCGGTCGCCCCTGCGATGTGGGTCACATAGACCTTCTTGTCAGCGCCGGGCTGCAGCTTGCCGTCGCGCTCGTCGACGAGAAACGTGGTGTTGGTCAGCGCTGTGATCTCGGACACCGCGACCTTGGTCTCCTGCGGATTGGCCAGTGGGTAGAGGTATTCGCTGACGGCCTTGGTAGCCAGGTTGACGGTGACGATGCGGGTGAACGCCACCGATTTCGCGGTGCCTTCCAGCCCGGGGGTCTTCAGCGCCGACTGCATGATCCCCACCAGCGTCGAGCCGTCGGGGGTAATGGTCAGGCCCTCCATCCCCTGGTTCGGCGAACGTAGCGACAACTCACGCGGCAGGGAGCCATCGAACGGCGACATCCGTTCCAGCTCTTTCCCTCCCGCGTCGAAGTGGACGATGAATGGCCCGTACTCATCGGAAATCGCAAAGGTGCCGTCGGCAAGGGCGACCAGACCCTCGGTGTCGAGGCCGTGATCGGACGTCGGCAGCGGTGCGCCATTGATGTCCACCAGAGTCTCGCCGGTGTTCGCCTGCGGATCGACGAGCCCGCGCAGTGGGGCGCCGTCGGTACCGGTGAGCCCAATGGTCTTCTCGACCGCGGCGGTCCCGCCGCTGAGCCGATACTTGTTGATCCGGGGTTGGAAGTCAGGTACTGGCAACACCTTTTCGTCGTCGGTGCGGCCGTCGACGTTGGGTCCGCGGTCGCTGAGACCGTAGACCTCGTCGGCGCTGCCCGGGACCGCGGCGATTGCCGAACCATCACCGCTGCCCTCGATCGGCACCCCGCCGACCGTGGCTATCGGTGGGGTGTCGACGGCGTAGAGCTTCACCGCGTCGGCGGTGGTCACCTGCAGTTCGTCGGTGCCCGAGAAGCCCTTCTCCGGGGTGTAGACCATCGTGCCGCCTGCGCCGTAGCTGAACTTTCCGTGCGCGGGCGCAGCGAATGCCACCGGCGTCGCACCGCCGGTGGCCGCCAACAGCTGGGCCGGATTGAGGGTGAGCGGCTGATCGACTCCGGTGGTCACCTGGCCCGCCGCGGGCGGTGTCGATGGACTGTTACCGCCCGATGGCGACGACGCGTTCGAACCGGAGGAGCAGGACGTCACGGCCATCGTGATCAGGACAATCCCCGCTGATACCAATAGCTTTGGGCTGACAATCATGGGCCAAGCATTAGCACCGGCGATCAACCGGCAGGTGTCTGCCAGGTGAACGACCGCGTGGTCCGTGCCGGTGCGGTCGGCGAGATACGGCGCGCCG
>JAVRPF010000005.1:0-14330 GCA_032162385.1 Mycobacterium sp. | reverse complement strand
ACGCACGGGTGTTGATGGTCAGCGATGACGAGCATGACGTGGTCGACCTGCTCAGTGCACTGCGGGCGTGAAGGAGCTTCACCGTGACCAAGAAAGTGCAGCTGACCGACCTCGCGGCGATGAAGCGGGAGGGTCACAAGATCGTCGGCGTGGTCGCATGGGACTACCAGATGGCGCGAATCGTCGATCGCGCCGGTGTGGACCTGGTGTCGGTGGGGGACACCGTGGGAATCAATCTTTGGGGACAGCCGAATCCGCTCGAGGTGACGATGAATCAGATGATCGTCGTGTGCCAGGCGGTGCGCCGAGGTGTGACCCGTGCGCTGCTGAGTTGCGACTTTCCCTTCGGGCCAATGCAGGAGGGTCCGAAGAGTGCAGTGCGGGCGGCGATTCGGTTGGTCAAGGAAGCGGGCGTCGACATGGTGAAGCTCGACGGGGCAGCAGACCATCTGGACGCCGTCACCGCCGTGACGCGCGCAGGCATCCCGGTGTTCGCCCAGTTCGGCATTACGCCGCAGACCTCGCTGAAGTACGGAGTGACCTACAGCGCGACGCCGACCGCCGCCGACACGATCCCCGATGAGATGCTCGACGACGTGGTAGGGGAGGCGAAGCGCCTCGAGGAGGCCGGTGCCGCACTGCTCAACTTCACCAACTCGGGGCCGGTTGTCGGCGCCGCTGTCGCTCAATCGGTGTCGATCCCGGTGCTCGGCGGTTTCGGCGGTGGGCCGTGGCTCGACGGCCGGGTACGGATGGCTACCGCAGCGATCGGCTACAGCGCCGACGCGTTGGACAACCCTCCTGACACCTACGCCAACGTCGCGCGGATCGCATACGACGCCATCACCACCTACGCCGAAGACGTGCGGTCGTCGCGACAGATCGCCGGCGGCATTCGCGGCTGAAGGAGAGGTGATCGCGGATGAGCGATAGTTCGCCGGCGGGTGCGTCAACGGCCGTGATCGACGGCATCGTCACCCGTTACTCGGTGGCGGGATCGGGGCCGCCCTTGCTGATGCTCTCACCCGGGGGATTCAGCGCGACCATGTCGAATTGGGAGACGCACGGACTGTATCAACGCACTGCCATGCTGGCGCAGTTGCGTGAACGGTTCACCTGCATCACCTTCGACAAGCGCGAGTCGGGTGGATCCGGTGGCCGGGTGGAGCGGGTGCGGTGGCTGGACTATGCCAATCAAGGTATCGGGCTGCTCGACCACCTCGGCTATGAGCGGGTGCACATCATGGGCGCGTGCGTCGGCTGCTCAATAGCAACGGTGCTGGCAACAACTTCGCCGGAGCGGGTGGCCGGTGCGGTGCTGTACTCGCCGGCCGGCGGAGTGAAGTACCGGATGAAGCAACACGCACGGTTTCACGCTCATCTGGCGTATGCCGCCGAGAACGGGTTGCGCGCCGTGGTCGCCCTTGCCTACTCGACCGACGTGGGATTCTCCGATGACGGCAGGGTGGGTCCGTGGGTGGCGATGCTGCGCAACGATCCGGAGTTCACGGCCCGCTACGTCGACCTGAATCCGTTGTGGTACCAAACCGTGGTCGCCGGTATGAGCAGGCTGCTGTTCGACCGGGACACCGTTCCCGGTGCGGAGCCCGACGATCTTCTCGCGATGAATATCCGGGCGCTCATCGTGCCAGGAGACGACACCTCACATGCCCCTTCGGCGGCGCATTACCTACGGGAATGCCTGCCAGCGGCCGAATTCTGGGACGTACCCGTCGCAGCGCAGACGGCAGAAACCGCGCCTGCCCGGGTCATCGAGTTTCTGGAGTCACTTCCCCTGTGAAACGTGCCGGGCGGTGCGCCCGATGTGCGTCCGCATTACGGCCGTGGCCTTTTCGACGTCCCGCTTCTTGATCGCGGCGACGAACTGGCGGTGTTCGCGGCTGCCGCGTATTCCCATTTCGGGATGGCCTTCCTGCACGTGTTCCAGCGACCTCAAAGTGGGGCCATGAAACGAATCGGCCAGCATGGCGATCGCGGCATTGTGGCTCGCCCGTGCCACCCGGCTGTGGAACTCGACGGAGAGCGACATCGGGTACGAACCCTTCTCGAGGGCCTCGTCCGCGCGATCGCAGATCGTGAGAAGGTCGGCGATGTCTTCCTCGGTCGCCCGTTCGCACACGAACGGGATGATGCCGAGCTCGAGAACCTGGCGCGCTTCGGTGACTTCCTTGTCGGTCAGCTGGGACAGCGAAAGGAGGTCGATGATGCCCTCCCCGACCCTTGCGCTCGTCGGCGCGGTGACGAAGGCGCCGCCGTGAGCACCGACTTTGATGGCGACCATGCCGTTGGCTTCCAGGCCCCGCAACGCTTCTCGTACGGTGACGCGGCTGACGCCGAACTTGTCGCCGAGGTCCCGTTCCGACGGCAGCCTGTCACCCGGCTTCAGCGCTCCGTCGCGGATCAGCAGCCGGATCTGGTCGACGATCATTCCCGATGCCCGACCGGGGATCACGCGACTGAACATGTCGTCCGACATCACACGCGACGCACCCAACGAACCCTCTGACGGCATGGACCAATCATAATGCCACTAGACCTTGTATTGGGGAGCTATGCGATCTCCGCGCGTGGCATTTCGTCACGAATCGACCGCAGGTGGGTACGGCAGGTTGCTGCTCGCGCGCTCGTCGACGCGGACTCCGGCACCGAGATATGGGAAGCTCGCTGCGGACAGGCCGGCCGGTCGCAGATCTTGCACCCCGCGCCGATGGGCACTGTGGCGTCCGGGGTGGTGACGTCGATTCCGGCGGAATAGATCAGCTTGTCGGCGTGGGCGAGGTCGCAGCCCAGACCGATCGCGAAACTCTTCTGCGGTCCCAGGTACCGGTCGGCCGGCGAGTCTGCGGTTCTGGCGATCCAGAAGTAGGACCGCCCGTCCGGCATCTGAGCTACCTGGGTGAGGAATCGTCCTGGTCGCGTGAGGGCGTGGTGCAAAACCCAGAGCGGACAGTTCCCGCCGACCCGGGAGAAGTGAAATGCGGTGGCGGAATGAGCGGGTATCTGACACGCGAGCCGTGCTGAATTTGGCGGTTGCCGGTTCGGCGGCGGAGATCCCGCCGGCGGTACCTATCCGGCGGACATGCTGGTCGACCGGGTACGCGTCTGGTTACTCATCGCCTGGCCGCGACGGCAGGTACCGGCTGAGCCAGTCCGAGATGGTCGCGCAGCGTGGTCCCCTCGTAATCGGCCCGGAACACGCCGCGCTCCTGCAGCAACGGCACGACCTGGTCGACGAACGGGTCGAGTCCGCCGGGCGTGACGTGGGGAACGAGGATGAATCCGTCGCTGGCGTCGGCCTGGACGAGATGATTGATCGTCTCGGCGACCGTGTTCGGTGATCCGATGAAGTTCTGGCGGCCGGTGACCTCGACGATCAGTTCGCGGGTGGTCAACTTCTCGGCCTCGGCCTTGGCCCGCCACTCGTTGGCGGTCTCGATGGGGTCGCGGTGCATCCGCACGCTGGCCCGGCCACGCGAGATGGTGTTCTCCCCGACGATCGGATCGACGGATGGTAGCGGCCCATCCGGATCGTGGTCGGACAGGTCGCGGTTCCAGAGCTGCTCGAGGAACTTGATCGCCGTCGCCGGTGACACCTGCGCCAGGCGGACGTCGTGGGCGATGTCGGCCGCCTCGGCGTCGGTGTCGCCGAGCACGAACGTCGCGGCGGGCAGGATGAGCAGCTGGTCGCGACGGCGCCCATAGGCGGGGAGGCGACCCTTGACGTCGGCGTAGAAGGCCTGGCCGTCCTCCAACGTTCCGTGCCGGGAGAAGATCGCGTCGGCCGACGCTGCCGCGAACTCGCGCCCATGATCGGAGTCGCCCGCCTGGAAGATCACGGGTCTGCCCTGGGGGCTGCGTGGGACGTTGAACCGGCCGCTGATGTCGAAGTGCGCGTTCGAATACGTGAACACGCCTGCCGCGGAATCGGACAGGAACACACCGCGGTCCTTGTCGGCCACGATCTCGTCACCCCGCCAGGAGTCGAAGAGTGTGTGCGCGGCCTCCAAGAAGTGTTCGGCGCGCTGATAGCGCTGGTCCTCTGCCAGGAACCCGCCGCGGCGGAAGTTCTCGCCGGTGAAGGCATCCCATGACGTGACGACGTTCCATGCGGCACGGCCCTCGGAGAGGTGGTCGAGCGACGCGAACTGACGGGCGACTTCGTAGGGTTCGTTGAACGTCGAGTTGATCGTGCCGGTCAGCCCGAGCCGGTCCGTCACGGCGGCAAGGGCGGCCAGGATGGTGAAGGTGTCGGGCCTGCCGACCACGTCGAGATCGTAGATCTCGCCGCCCTGCTCACGCAGGCGCAGGCCCTCGGCGAGGAACATGAAGTCGAATTTGCCGCGTTCGGCGGTCTTGGCGAAGTGGACGAACGAACTGAACTCGATGTGGCTGCCCGAGGCGGGATCACTCCACACGGTCGTGTTGTTGACGCCGGGAAAGTGCGCGGCGAGGTGAATCTGCTTGACTGGCTGGCTCATACGTATTCCTAGGAGACGGTCGAGTAGCGGTTGGCCGGGCGCGGAAGGTCGAGCGTCCCGCGCAGCGTGGAGGCCTGGTTCACGTCGCGGAACGCGCCGCGTCGCTGCAATTCGGGGACCAGCCCTTCGGTGATCTGTAGCAGATCGTGGGGCACCGTGGCGGGGCGCAGCCGGAATCCCGCCGCACCGGCCGTATGCCACTGCTGCAACAGATCAGCCAGGTCTGCGGGTGTGCCGACGAAAACCTCGGCGTCACTGACATATTCGCGTCCGAGCACGGCGTCGAGCCGCTGCCGTCGCGCCGTGGCGGCGCCGGCGGTGTTGTCGAGGAACACCACCAGGTCGGCGAACACCTTTGCCGGTGCCAGGTCGTCGGCCCGATGAGCTGAGATAACGTCGACGATGGCCGCGGCTTCGGCGGCACTGCGGGGGGTGACGAAGCCGATGTCGGCGCTCTTGGCGATGAGGCGGTAGGCGGCGTCCCCGTGGCCGAGTGCGGCGACGATCGGCTGTCCCTGCGGTGGCCTTGGCGTGATGGATGGGCCCTTGACGGAGAACTTCGAGCCTTCGAAGTCGATGTAGTGCAGCTTGGTTCGGTCGATGAACCGCCCGGTGGCCACGTCGCGGATCTCGGCGTCGTCCTCCCAGCTGTCCCACAGCCGCCGGAGCACCTCGACGTAGTCGGCCGCTTCGTCGAAGAGCTCGTCGGCGAGCGCGGGGGAGCGCTCGGCGATATCCCGGCGACCGAAGTGGCCGGCGGCATCGCGACTCGCCGACACCTGCACCCGGACGCCGGCCCGGCCGGAACTGACGTAGTCGAGCGTGGCGATGGCCTTGGACAGGTGGAACGGCTCGGTGTGCGTGGTGATCGCCGTCGGGACCAATCCGATGTGGCTGGTGCGGGGTGCGACACGGGAAGCGATCAGCACGGCGTCCAACCGGCCGCGAACGCGGTCGGTCCGTTCATCCGCACGCAGCGGGTTGTCGAACTGCAGGGTGAGCCCGTCTTCGATGGTGACGAAGTCCAACAGTCCCCGTTCGGCCTCACCGACCAGGTCGGTCCAGTACCGAGGCGTCAGCAGGTCGGCGGGGCGGGCGTCGGGCTCGCGCCAGGAAGCCGGGTGCCATCCGGTTCCCTCGAGCGCGACCGCCAGGTGGAGCAGTTCGGGTGCAGTGGCCACAGGCGATTCTCACTTTCCTACGCGTTGACAACCTCAACGCTGCGCTGCGTTGCGGCCATTCCTGGCTCGTGAAACCACGTGACCAGTGTGGGTCTTCGGCCAGTGTGTTCAAGGTATGCACGCACGGTGATTCAGTCGGTGCTCGTTTCCGACGCGGCAGCGATGACGCCGTCGAGGACGTCACGGGAATTCGCCAGATCGCGGATCGCCAGGTCCAGTCGATTGCGCTCTGCGGTGAGCTCGGTGACCAGACGCGGTGTGGCGTCAGGGGAGGGGCCGCCGTCGCTGTCGCGCATGCACGGCAGAAGGGACGCAATCGTCCTGCTGTGCAGTCCGGCGGCGAATAGCTCCTGGATGTGGATCACCCGATCGACCGCCCGTTCGGGGTACTCCCGCTGCCCGCCGGGCGTCCGATCCGACGCCAACAGACCCTGCTGCTCGTAGTAGCGCAACGACCGTTCGCTCACTCCCGTTCGTTGTGCCAGCTCGCCAATCCGCATACGCCCGTTATACCTACAACCGGTTGACCCTGACATCGGTGTGAGCTCCTACCGTGCGGCATGACCACACCCGGTATGACCACATCGCCGCCCCGTCCGCCCTTCGACTACAGCCCCATCACCGAACGCCCACCGATCACGTGGCCGGGCGGTGCCAGAGTGGCGGTCTACGTCGGCCTGAACGTCGAGCACTTCCGCCTCGATCGGCCGTCGACGAGCATTTGGCCGGGCACAGCCGAGCTGACTCCCGACGCACTCAACTACGGCTGGCGCGATTACGGCGCCCGCGTGGGGATCTGGCGCACGATCGAAAGCCTCGACCGACACGACATCCGGCCCAGCGTCCTGCTCAACACGGCGGTCATCGACAACTACCCGCAGATCGTGGCCGCGGGACTGGAACGGGACTGGGTATGGCTCGCGCACGGGCGGACGAACTCGACTCTTCACACCGGGATGGCCGTGGATGAGGAACGCCACCTCCTGGCCGAGATCGTCGATGCCATCGTCGACGCGACCGACCGGCAGCCCCGCGGCTGGATGGGTCCGGGTCTCACCGAGACGCATCACACGCCGGAACTGCTGGCGCAGCTCGGATTCCACTATGTGCTCGACTGGACCAACGACGACCAGCCCTACCCGCTCACCGTGCCGGGCATGATCAGCGTGCCCTACTCGGTGGAACTCAACGACCTCTTGATCTTCGCCAACGGCATCACCGGCCCGGAGTTCGTCCAGATGGTCAAGGACCAATACGAACAACTGCACGCCGACTCGGCGACCAGCGGTCGCGTCATGGCCCTGGCGTTGCATCCGTTCGTCATCGGCCAACCGTTCCGGCACAAGTACCTCGATCAGGCCCTGGGCTTCCTCGCCGGCCAACCCGACGTGTGGCTGACGAACAGCGACGACGTCGCCGCACACTTTCGCGCGCAGCGTTCTGTTCGATGATCGGCCGTGGCGGTCATCGCATGTCATTGCCCCGTCAAGGCCGGCTCGGTCCCGAATCGGCATAGCCGCGCACGACGTGCTCGCGGACCCTGGTTGGTCGACTTCGTACGTTTGACGGGCGCGCGGCGGGGAAGTCTGCGGGTACTCGAGCGAGTTCACGGAGATGGCGATGACCAACGACGTCGAGAAGCGATGGCGAGACCCTCCCACGCTGCGGGCGGCCGTCCGCTATGTCACGGTGGTAGTCATCCTGGCGGCGGGAGTGTTCACCGCGTTCGTGATCACGGATCCGGTGGCGGTGATCTGGTCGTTCGGTCCGTCGGCAGTGTTGTTCTGCGGTGCCCTTGGCGCCTTCGCCAAGACGTACGCCGATTGGCGTGCCTTCCGGACGTGGCCGATCTGGCATGGTGCCGGCTGGTTTCTGCTGACGCTCACGTTGGTCGGTTTCTCGGTGCCGACGATGAGTGTGACGCCCTGACCGCAAACCGGCTGCACGGCAACGGGTTTTGGGCGGCAGAGCGGCGATCAGCGACTGTCGAGTTCGTCGCGGACGGCGGTCAATCCGTCGTCCAGCGTGGGGTAGAGCGAGAAGACCTCGTCGAGGTGGGTCAGCTTGATCGGCCTGCTGGTCGCGGGCCCATCGGCGACTACCGCAAAACAACCCGTCGGCGTGACGTCGCGGTGGGTGGATGCCAGTATCTTCAGCCCGACCGAGGCGAGGAACGTCACTTCGCTCACGTCGATGACCAGTGCCCTGGGCTTCTGTGCGACGAGCTGGTCGGTCACCTCTTCGAGCGCAGGCGCGGTGGCCAGATCCACCACACCACTCACCGTGAGCACGGCGATGTCTCCGCGATGCTCGACAGACGTACTCATCGAATCGGTTGTGGACACCGACCATCCTTTATGTGTGCAGCGAACACGGGGGAGCGTAACCCGCGATATCGGATCGCGTTGACAAACCCCCTGTTTGGCCTCGCCAGGCAAGCTAGTCTCAGCACTGCGATTCGTGCGGTGAGCAACGCGCGAGCTGGAGCGGGGAGTGCAGATGAGCGATTCACCGACTGACGTCGCGGCGGCCGGTACGGCTGCTCAGGCGGGCGGCTCCAGCGAGGGACTGCTGCCGCAGTTGGTCAAACATCTGCGTCAGAATCGCACAGGGCTCCGCGAGGAGTGGGCCCGCAGGATCACCGTGGCCGAACTGCTCACGGCGATGTCCCCCGACGAACTGTTCTCCGAAGCCACGGCGGTGTACGACAACTACGTGGAGGTGCTCGAGACCGGTAGCGTCGAAGCGCTGCAGGCCTACGCGCGAGATCTGTCCGAGCGCATCATTCCGCGGGGCGTGGAGACCGACGAGGTCCTCGGGATCGTGCTGTTGCTGCGCGACGTGCTCGCGCGCTCGCTGTTCGAGAAGTACCAAACGGACTTCGACCTGCTCAACCGCGTGCTCGATGCCTACGAACCCGCAGCCAACCGGATCGCCAACACGGTGGGTGTCAGCTTCGTCCAGGAGCGCGAGCGCATCATCCGCCAGCAGCAGGAAGCCATCCGCGAACTCTCCACCCCGGTGCTGCAGGTCCGCGAACAGCTGCTGATCCTGCCGATCATCGGCGTCCTGGACAGTCAGCGCGCCCGACAGGTCACCGAGCAACTGCTGCGTGCCATCCGCGCCAATCGCGCGAAGGTGGTCGTCATCGACATCACCGGTGTGCCGACCATCGACTCGACGGTGGCCAACCACCTCGTGCAGACCGTGGACGCATCGGGATTGATGGGTGCCAGCGTCATCATCACCGGACTGTCGTCCGAGATCGCGCTGACCCTGGTGACGATCGGCCTTGACCTGTCCAAGATGAACGCGGTCGGCGACCTGCAGGGCGGCATCGAGGAAGCCGAACGCCTGTTGGGATATGAAGTCAGCCGCACCGGCGAGCAGAACGGTTGAGCCAGCAAAGCTGCTGTGAGCCTTCATGCCAGTACCAATTCTGAAACAGGGCACGATTCTCATCGCGACGGTGCAGGCCGCCCTGACCGACTCCGACACCGAACGGCTGCGCTACGACCTGATGGAACACGTCAGTCGCTTCCGCGCGCACGGAATCATCGTCGACCTGACCGCCATCGACGTCATGGACTCGTATGCCGCCCGCTCGCTGCGGACCATCGCGCACATGACCCGGCTGCGCGGCGCGGATACCGTCATCGTCGGTCTGCAGCCCGAAGTGGCCTTCGCGATGGTCCAACTGGGGCTCGCCTTCGACGGCATGCACACCGCGCTGGACCTGGAGGAGGGGTTGGCGCTGCTCAACCGTCAACTGGACACCAGGAGGCCGACGAACGGACGTGATGGTGCCGGATGACGTGGTGGTTGACGTCAACAACCCCGACGACATCGTCATTGCCCGCCAGGCAGGCCACCATCTGGCCCGAGACCTGGGCTTCTCCCTGACCGACGTCACCATGATCGCCACCGCGATCTCGGAGGTCGCACGCAACATCACCAGCTACGCCGGCCGCGGCGCGATCCGCGTCGCGATCGCCGATCGTGACGGACGCAAGGCGTTGGTGGTGCGCGCCGAGGACGACGGTCCAGGGATCGACGACGTCGAGCGTGCGCTGGAAGACGGCTACTCCACCGGCCGGGGCCTTGGCCTCGGGCTGCCAGGAGCCCGTCGGCTGATGGACCGGATGTTCATCGAGTCGGCGCCAGGTCGGGGCACGGTCGTCGAGATGTGGAAATGGACGCCTCTCGAGGGGGGAGGCCGATGACCGAGCAAGGACGACTCGGACCCATTGAGTGGGCGGCGGCGTCGCAGCCGATGGCGGGTGAGACCGAGTGCGGCGACAGGGCGCTCGCGGTGGACCACGGTGGCGATCTCGCCCTGTTCGGCGTGATCGACGGACTCGGCCACGGCGCAGCCGCCGCCGTGGCGGCCGAGCGGGCCGCCGACCTACTCAGCCGTGGGCCCGCCGACCCCCTCGACGTGCTGATCGGCTCCTGCCACCGCGAGTTGACGAGCACCAGGGGCGCCGCCATCACCCTGGCACAGATCGACCTGCACGCCGACGTCCTACGCTGGATGGGCGTGGGAAACGTCACCGCCACGCTGGCCGCTCGAGCGCCGAACGGCATGGAGACCAGATCGTCGGCACGCCTGCTCGGCGGCATCGTCGGCTACCTCATGCCGGAACTTCCTCAACCGGAGCCGATTTCGATCCGTCCCGGACATCTGCTGGTCCTCGCCAGCGACGGAATCGCCGAAGAACACGTCGCCAGCCTCGATTTCGCCGCATCGGCCGCCGTCACCGCCGAACGCATTCTGGACCGGTACCGCAAGGAGACCGACGACGCGCTGGTGCTGGTCGCCCGTCACCGGGGCAACTCGTGACGGACGACGGCGAGGGTTTCCACGACCGCTACGCGCAGGCGTTGCGTGCCTACCTACGCGCGCGCGACGAGGCCAGCCTTGCCGTCGGTCACGAGCTGGGGCGGCTCGCCCTGCAGAACCAACTCAGCATGCTCGAGATCATCGAGAGCCACTTTCGGCTGGTGGAGGACGTCCCTCCGCCGTCCCTCGTCGATCATTCGGCTGCCCTGCACTTCCTGCTGCAAACCCTTGCTACGTTCGACGTCGCCACCCGCGGGTTCATGGACGGGACAAGGCGTTACGAACTGCAGCGGGCTCGCGCGGAGGACCTCGCCGACCGCGATGCGTTCCGCACCGCGTTGGTGAACTCCCTGCAAGAGGGGTTCTTCGTGGCCGACGGCCAGGGCACCGTCATCGAGATCAACGAAGCCTTCGCCGCGATCACGGGCTACGGGCAGGACGGTCTGCCCTATGCGTGGCCGCATCCCTGGGTGGTCGACCAACCCGTTGCCGGGGAGCGCCTCGCTCAGTTGATCGAGGAGGGAAGCGCCACGTACGAGACACCCATTCGGTGCCGCGACGGGCGTCACGCGTGGGTGGCGATCAGCGTCAACGCGGTGACCGCCGTCGCTGCCGGCCGCGGGACGTACGTGGGCACCATCCGCGACGTGACCGCCGCCAGGGCGTCGGCGGCGCGGATCAGCGCGGTGATGCGCCTGGCCACCGCGACCGGCGAGGCGAACAGCGTGGGCGATGTATTGGCCATGTTGCTTCAGGTCTGCCGCACGGCCATCGACCTGCGTCGGGTGGTGGCCGTGACGTGGTCGAAGAGCGGCGCCGAACCGGCCGTCCAGATGGCGGGTGAGCCGTTCGCCGCCGCGTGGCGAGACCTCGACCCCCGCCTGCAGGCCACGCTGCAGGACGCGCGTGGCTGGCCGTCGCTGAAGGTGCAGCCGGTCGCCCCGGAAGCCTCCGACCTGCCCGCCGGGATCGTGGTGGCGCTGTCCGAAACGGCGGGCATCACCGTATGGCTGGAACACGATGGGCCCCGGCAGTTCAGCGCCGACGATCGGCTTCTGCTCACCGCGCTCGTCGGTCATCTGAGCGTGGCCGTCCAACACGTCCAGCAGTTCGAACTGACCCGCGAAGCGTCGCTGACCCTGCAGCGCGCGATGCTGCCCCCCACGCGGTCACTCCCTGGATTCGCGGTGCGCTACGAGCCCGCCGTTCGTCCGTTGGAGATCGGCGGAGACTGGTATGACGTGCTGCCGCTCGGCGAGGACCGGATCGGCGTCATCGTCGGTGACTGCGTCGGCCGCGGATTGGCGGCGGCCGCGGTGATGGGCCAGCTCCGCAGTTCGGCGCGGGCCTTGTTCCTTACCGGGGCCGAACCGGGACGGTTGCTCGAGGAACTCGACTCGGTGGCGACGTTCATCCCGGATGCGTACTGCGCCACGGCTTTTGCGGCGATCCTCGACACCAAGACCAATGTGCTGCGGTACAGCAGTGCCGGTCACATGCCCGCAGTGCTCGCCTCGCCACATTCGCCACCGGAGATGCTCGCGGATGCCGAGTCCGTGCCGCTGGCCGTGCGCGGGGGCACGACACGCCCGCAGGCGCAGCGAAGGCTGTCCCCACAGGCGACGCTGATGTTGTTCACCGACGGCCTCGTCGAGCGCAGGGACACCCATATCGACGCCGGTTTGACGCGCCTGGCCCAAGCCCTGGAAGACACGCTGGGCCTGCCTGCCGAGGCCGTCGCCGACACCGTGTTGCGTGTGCTGGCTCCGCCGCAGGGCTACGACGACGACGTGGCAATCGTGGTGTACCGCGACGTGATGGCACCGTTTCGGATCGAGCTTCCCGCAGTGGCCGAGCGATTGAGTGAAGTACGCCATCGACTTTCGGCATGGTTGCGAGCCGCAGGCGTCTCCGATGACCGGGCCGGCGACATCGTGCTCGTCGCCAACGAGGCGGCCACCAACTGCGTCGAGCACGCCTTTGTCGGCAGCGTCGCGGGCGCAATGTGCATCGAGGCGCACTTCGTCGACGGCGCCGTTCGAGTGCGTGTCGTCGACGACGGGCTCTGGAAGACGCCCTCGGGCGATACCCGTCTGCGGGGGCGCGGGTTGCCCATGATGGACGCAATCAGCGAGTCGGTGTTCGTCACCCGCGCACCGACGGGGACCACCATCGACATGAGAATTCCGCTGTCGGGCGATGCGTGAGCCTCGTCGTCGAACGGATCGCGCGTTTCGTCAGTCGCGCCCCGACATAACGATTCCGTGACGGCTTTAGCACCGAGACCATGAGAACTCTCAGAATGGCCAGCGAATTCTGGCCGGATGCTTATCGAATTGATCGATATTGCGATGCAGTTCACGCTGTTGGGATGTAACGCCTCGCCGCTACGCCTCCAGCGGAATTCCCGCCCCGTTTTCGCGCTCCGAGGCGTGGGTAACTTGGAAATTGGTCGGGGGAGACAAGTGACCCGTTGCAGGGAGGAAAGATCGATCATGAATATCAATGTTTTTAGCGCGCCTCGCCGGATCCATGGCGTGGGGGCCGCCTGCCTCATCGGTGCTGGACTCGCTGCGGCAACCATTGCCGCGCCCACCGCGTCCGCGGCACCGGATCCGTGCAGTGCCGACGCAGTTGCCGCGACGGTCAGCTCGGTGACCGGTTCGGCACAGCAGTACCTGGGCAGCCACCCCGGAGCCAATCAGGTGGTGACGGCGGCATACGGCCAGCCGCAGCCGCAGGCCGAGGCCGACTTGCGGGGCTACTTCACCGCGAATCCGCAGGAGTACTACGAGCTGCGGGCCATCCTCGTGCCCCTCGGTGACAAGCAGCGCCAGTGCAACGTGCAGGTGCTGCCACCGCAGCTCGCGTCGGCATACGACCGGTTCATGGCCGGCTGATCAGATCGCCCCGCCAGCCCACCGCCGAGCACCTCGGCGGTGGGCCGACGTGCGCGAAGGCGACTGCAATAAGGTAGGACCGGGAAGCAACTGACGTCGTTACGGTAAGGGGCTGTGTTGACCAAGGTGATGCAGGGCGTTCGGGTCCTCGAGGTTGCCCAGTTCACATTCGTGCCCGCCGCAGGGGCGATCCTTGCGGACTGGGGTGCCGACGTCATCAAGGTCGAGCATCCTGTGCGCGGCGACACCCAGCGCGGGTTCATCAACATGGGCGGATTCGAACTCAACCCGGATCGGCACCCGCTGATCGAGCATCCCAACCGTGGCAAGCGCAGCGTCGGCATCGACGTGTCCAAGCCGGGCGGCCAAGAAGTGCTCTACGAGATCGCCAAGACAGCCGACGTCTTCCTTACCAACTACATGCCTGCGCAGCGCCAGAAGAACAAGTTCGACGTCGAACACATCCACGCGGTGAACCCGAACATCATCTACGCGCGCGGCAGTGCGTACGGCGACAAGGGACCGGAACGCGACACCGGCGGTTTCGACGGCACCGCCTTCTGGACGCGCAGCGGGGTGGGCCACGCCCTGACCCCGGAAGAGCTGGGTGGAGCGCTCTCGCAGGGCATTCCGGCGTTCGGCGATTCGATCGGCGGGATGAACATCGCGGGCGGAATCTCTGCTGCGCTGTTCCATCGCGAACGTACCGGTGAGGCCACCGAGGTCGACGTGTCGCTGCTGAGCACGGCCTGGTGGGCGGCGGGCGCAAGCGTGACCCAGGGCATGGAGACCGGCGAGACGATGCGATCGCTGATGCCGGATGCAGCGGGCAACAGCGTGAACCCGTTCATGGCCAACTACTTGACCTCGGATGGCGGCACCATCAACCTGTGCATCGTCAGCCCCA
>JAVRPF010000004.1:0-2706 GCA_032162385.1 Mycobacterium sp. | reverse complement strand
TCCGGCGGGCTTCTCGTCATCGAACATCGTGTTCATGAACGGCTGGCTGGATGCCGTCGGCACCCACAACCGTTACTTCGTGGGCTCGGTCGATCAGAACGCCCTGCACGTCGTGGCCGAGGCGATGTATGGCTCGATGCTCATGGTGCCGGTCTCCGATGTCGACAACTGTGACTACTTTCTGCTGGTCGGGACAAACCCGGCGGTCAGTGCGTGGAACTGGATGGAAACCGTGCCCGGCGGCTGGCGGCGCGCACTCCACCGACGGACGCAAGGCGCCAAGATCGTCGTCGTCGACCCGCTGCGGACGGAGACCGCGGACAAAGCCGACCTCCACCTGGCTGTGCGCCCCGGACAGGATTGGGCGCTGCTGCTGGCCATGGTCAAGGTCATCCTCGACGAACGTCTCGAGCACACGGCGGACTGCCGCGATCTCGCCATCGGAGTACCGGAGCTACGCCGGCTCGTGGCGGACGCGGACCTCGACGATTTGGCCGCGCGGTGCGACGTCCCACGGCCGATGCTCGAGCAGGTGGCCAGGGCCTTCGCCGCTGCCCACGGGGCGATGGTGATCACCCGAACCGGTGTGTCGCTGCACTTGGCTGGCACCATCGGCGAGTGGCTCGGCCACGTGCTCAACGTGATCACCGGCCGGATGGACCGGCCAGGCGGCCGCAGGTTCGAACCCGGCTACGTCGATGCGCTGCGGCTGTCCGGCCTCGCCACGTCCCTGACCCATAAGAGCCGCTTGCAGGGCCGCGACATGGTCGCCGGTGCCCACGCCATCAGCGAGCTCCCCGACGAGATCACGACGCCGGGGTACGGACAGATCCGGGCGATGCTCGTCAACTGCGGGAACCCGGTGGTCTCCGGGCCGGACGGGGCAAGGCTCGACGCGGCCTTCAAGGAACTGGATCTTCTAGTGGCGATCGACCTCGTGCAACGGGAGAGCCACCGGCACGCGCACTGGTTATTGCCCGCGGTGCACTGGCTGGAGCGCAACGACTTGATGACATTCACCAGCAATCTGCACGACGAGCCGTGGGTGCAGTACGGGGCGAAGGCCGTTGAATCACCACCCGGAGCCCGCGAGGAGTGGCGGATCTTCGTCGACCTTGCGATCGCCATGCGCAAGCCACTATTCGGCGTCAAGGGCGTGAACGGATTCGTCAAGGGCACCCGCAGGCTGGCACGGCTCACCCGCAGACCGGGACTCGAGTTCACCCCACACTGGGTCGACCGGCTCATGGTGGCCACCGGGCGAAAGATCAACGGGCGCAGGCTGAAATGGCGTGACATCATGGCCCACCCGCACGGATTGGTGCTCGGTCCGCGCGAGTTCGGCCATTTCAAGAGGGCCCTGAAGACCGACGACAAGATGGTCCATGCGGCCCCGCCCGAGTTCGTCGCCCGGGCCCGCGAGCTGCTGGCGGCACCGCACGCCGAGGCGCCGGACGGCTACCCGTTCCAGATGGCGAATCGGCGCAACCGGCACTCGATGAATTCGTGGCTCAACGAGCTACCCGGACTACATCCCTCGGGGAAGGGCAACGAGGTAGTCATCAACCCCGGCGATGCGGCCGCACTCGGCATCGGTGACGGCGACCGGGTGAGGGTGTTCTCCGCGACCGGCGACATCGAACTCGCCGCCTCGGTCAGCGACCGACCGCGTCGTGGTGTGGTGATCGTCGATCACGGCTGGGGGTCACGGATCTTCGACCCGCGAGGCGGTGGTGCGCCGGAGTCCTACGGCGCCAACCGCAACCTGCTCATCGACGGTGCGCCGGTGGACCCGCTCTCGCAGACCTCACCGTTGAGTTCCTCGTATGTGGGGATCGAACGCGTCGGTTAGGTTCCGCCCTAGAGCTCTGGGCCCTCGGCGCGGAGGTCGTCGACCTTCGAGGCAAGCCCGGCGACACCGTCGGGTGATCGTGACTGGCGCCGCCGAGCGCGGACCGACGAATGCGGCGGAACCGGAAATGGCGGATGACCTTCACTGGACTCGGTGGCGCCCCAGATACCACGGCATGACCAGTGACCGACGAACCCACGTGTTGAATCGTGGCGCATTGAGCACCAACCGCCCGATCACGAGCAGCGCCGCCCCGCCGATGTTGACCCCGTAAGGGGCTTCGCTGTGCAGCCGGTAGGACACCAGCGGTGGTACCCCGTTGGGATAGTTGGGCGGCTCCGCTGCCAACACCATGATGTTGCGCGCGACGACTTTGGCCTGCGGTGAACATTCGGATGCCCGTTGTACCGTCGGCCACTCGCTGGTCCCGTCGACCACACGAACCGCGTCGCCGAACGCGAAGATGTCCGGGTGGCTCGACGGCGCACTAAAGCACTGGAACGTGGGAACGACCGACAACCAACCGGTCGGAGTGCGCGGCAGATCGAGGTCCACGAACACCTCCGCCGGCTGCAGCCCACCCGCCCAGTACGTCCCATCACACGGTAGCTCCTTCGCGCCGTCGGGTCCGTCCACGATCACCGCCGCACGCTCGACCTGGACCGCCCGCGTCCGCAAGAGCACGTCGACGTGCTGCTCTCGCAGGAGGTGCTCTGCTCGACGACCAGCCCGTTCGGACAACTGTGGAAGCAGCCGCGTTCCGCTGTGGATGAGGGTCACCGCGGGCGCCCGCCATCCCGGTGGTCGGACCCGCGCCAAGTGGGCCAACTCGCCCGCCAGTTCGACCCCGCTGA
>JAVRPF010000003.1:0-3103 GCA_032162385.1 Mycobacterium sp. | reverse complement strand
ACCCACCGTAGATCTGATGTTCAGATGCCGGCCTGGTTGAGGCGCTCGATGAGGGTGGGCTTGCGCGCATGCGTTTGCCGCAGTGCGGTCTTGGATGACCCGCACGGACACCGACGATGGCCGACAGCGCGCCTTCCGGCTCCCACCCAGTCACCCGGCTTGTCCTCACTGGTCAGATCAAGCACGACGAACTCATCCGTGATTCGGATGCCCACCTGGTCGCCGACGCAGTAGTCCTCGACAACATCCGGGTCGAGCAAGCTCAGCGGAAACCGCAACATCACCCGGCGTGACCCAGTCGGCCAAATACAGGTGCGCGTCGTAGTAGTGGGGACTCCATCACCACGTTCGGCTCACCGCGAAAGGCGCCCCAGTGGTACTCGTTGACGAAACGAATGGCGGTGATCTCTGCGCGGGTGGACATGGAACGCATCTCGGCCTGCTCGTCATTATCCAACGACCGTTCGACATTCGGATTCCCTCCCCACGCCTTTGCGCCACCCACCACGTACCGCCGGTAACCAACCCGCCTTGCCGACACGAACGTTCTCCCACCGTGTGGCGTAGATGTCGGTGCGAGCGGCGAACAAAGCCGCGAAGAAATCAAACCTCACCTCCGGCTGCGATCGCCGATCGACCGGACCGGGATGCGCCTCGAAGAAACCGGTCTGCACCGGGCCGGGTGGCGCGGCCTGCTTGGGCGTCAATTCCAGCAGCCGCAACAACCGCGCGTTCTCCGTACGCAACTGCGCTGTCAAGGCTCGGAGACCCGCGAGTTCCTCCGCGAGCCCCGCGACCTTCGCTGGCTGGTGATCGTCTTCCACAGAACCCACCGTAGATCTGATGTTCAGATGCCGGCCTGGTTGAGGCGCTCGATGAGGGTGGGCTTGCGCGCATGCGTTTGCCGCAGTGCGATGGTACGCAAGGTGAACGTGTCGTAGCGGTCGTAGCGGTCGTCGCGTTCGGCGAGTGCTTGGAGATCGGTGAGTAGCGTGACGGCGGCGTCGTACTCGGCCGGTTTCCGGGTGGCGATCAGCGCGTCGACGCGCGACCACGCGGCGTCTTCCTTGTTGGCCAGCTCGTCGAGTCGTCGTTCGCGGGCCAAGGCGTGCGCCTGCTCCCTGCGTGCCTCGTCTTCGGCGCGCTGGGCGGCCAGCCGACGTTCACGGTCGGCTCGTTGGCGTGCCGCGTCGTCGAGCAGGTCGGCCACGGTCCGGCGGGTTGGGACGGGGATGGTCGGGGCGGTCTCGTCGCGGAAATGGCGCAGCAGCTCCATCCGCACCCGCGCGGCCTCACCCTGGACGACCCGCGTCAGGAGCCGGTTCTTCTCGGCAACGGGCAGACGGCTCACCCAAGCGGCGAGGTCGCCGTGCTCGCCAGCGATCTCCTTGAGCGGCGAACTTGTCTGCGCCGCGATCGCGAGCAGGTCGTCGTCGAGGCGGAGGAAGTCGGCCAGCGCCCGCTGTGCCGCGGTGAGCGTGCCCAGCCCAGGCGGAACTGGTGGCTCGAGATCGTCGTCGGCATCGCGGTCGAAGACATCCTCGTCACGCTCCCAGGCGCCGTAGGCGGCGAGCCAGGTGAGGTAGAGCGGTCGGAGATCACCGGCGGCGAGTTCGGCACGAACTCCGACGATCGCCGACAGCAATGTCTCGGCGTCGTAGTCGAAGTCAAACTCACCGGCGTGGTCCTCGCTGGTGAAGTCGAGCACGATGAACTCGTTCGTGACCCAGGCACTCAGCTGGTTGTCGACGCAGTAATCCTCGACAACATCGGGGTCAAGCAGATTACATGGCAGGCGGAACATCACCCGATGTGTGCCCCAGTTGGCCACGTACAGGTGCGCGTCGTAATAGCGCTCCATCAGCCGGTTCGGATTACCCTTGAAATCACCCCAGTGGTACTCGTTCACGAAACTGGTGGCAGTGATCCGCGCCCTGGTGGACAGCGACCGAACCTCGGTCTGCTCGTCATCGTCCAGCGGCCGGTCGATCGCCAGGAATTCGTAGTACTGGTACTCGCTCACTACCCATCCACTCAATCAGCAGGGGTAAAGGGTTCTGCCCGGAAGCTCGAGTCGTCTCCCATATGGAAGAACAAATGGCCTTCGACCAGCGCGTCATCGACAAGAGTCGCCCAGCCACGTCCGCTGACCTGGCCGCCCTCGTCGGAACCCTCCCAGCTGAACTCGACAACGGTCCGGCCGTCCCGCTCGACCGGGCGGCAGTCCAGCCAACCGCGGACGGCGATGAAACCGAACTGGCCGGTCCCGTCCCCGGTGAACTCGATGAAACCCGGCTCGACCAGGTCGATGGCATCGCGGTCCCACCCGCTCATCTCCACGATCCGCCACCGACCGGTCAACCGCATCACAGACTTCGAAACACCCTTTGCCATGGGGCATCAGAGTAGTTATCGCGGGAGGAGCGGTTCGAGGTGCTGCTGTTTGATGGCGGCACTGTCGAACCACCAGTACGTCAAGACCAAGGTCCGTTCAGGATCGGGGTCGTCCGTGGGGGTCGCGGGTGGGGATGCCGCGTTCCCGGAGTTTGATCAGCACGGTGGTGTGGTGGACGTTGAGGTGTTCGCCGACTCGTGCGAGTGACCAGCCGAGGTTGTAGAGGTGGATGGCGTCGTCGAGCTGGTCGGGGGAGAGGCCGCGTCGGCGCATCGGGATGTCGTGCCGGTGGAGGATGTTGCTGACCGTCCGCCGTTCGATGCCGAATCGCGCGCCGAGCTCATATACGGTTGCGCCGGCTTGGTAACCGGCGATGAGTTCCTGGATCTGGTCGACGTCGAGTTGCCGTGCCCGTCCGGGTTTGGGCCGGTTGACGGGCGGTGGGGCCGGTGTGGTGGGGTCGGGCAGCTTCCGGAGCAGGGTCTCCAGGGCTTCTACCTGCGCGCTTGTGTTGTAGTAAATTCCCCCAAGGTCCACTGTGAAATGCATAGGCCGCTGACCTGGGCATTTCATGCTTCTCCGGTGTGCAAGTCCCTTCTCGCCGCTGTGAAAGAGTTGCGATCCTATCCCGCTCGCACCGGCTTTGAAGTCGGATGTAGCCGACCTCGTCGATCTATGTGGATGTCCGCATAGATCGACCTATGCCGA
>JAVRPF010000002.1:0-5867 GCA_032162385.1 Mycobacterium sp. | reverse complement strand
CCGATCAGCGACCCATGTTCGAAGGGATGCATCACCCCGTCGGCGACAACGTCTGAACTCGCCGCGACGGCCTGCCAGCTACGGTCCATGGGGACCATTTCGCCGCTCGACGCCTTCCACGCCGCAGCGCGCAACGCCACCCCAGTCGCGTGAGCCGACACCGAACCAGCTAAAAGGAAGCCATAGGCGCCGAAACTGTTCGGTGACACCTGCTTTGCTGATCGACGCTGCGGGGACACGGCCTCCCCACAGTGCCGTTGGTGTTCATTCAAAATTTCAGCGGCGCGGTTCGTGCTGCGACCCGGTCGCTAGGCAAACTGCTTCGGAATTTAGCGCGCCGCCGCAACGATAAATGAGCATGAAGTCAAGCCCACTGCGGAATCTCACGAGCGACTGCCAGACGACGGCAGATCTGCAGATTTCGTGGAACACGGTCGTGGTCGGGCACGGTGGCACGGGATGCGTTGGCCCAGCTGTGATTTGCGTGGCAGTCGGCGGCGCTGCAAGGGCCCGGCGAGCGCCAAAGCCGCGGGTCGGCTACGTCGTTCGCACGCGCGCGGCGCGCCGCGCCAACCCACGGTCATCGATGGGGCTCACGGCGAGCCATTCCCGGAGCCGGTCGAGCAGTACGGCCGGTATCGGGTGATCCTCGCGAAGCACCGCGCAGATGATGTCGTCGATCGCGTGCTGTTGGGCACCGAGGTTCATCTCGGTGTAGACCGCCAAACGGTCCGCGGTGTCGAAACAGGGCGCGGCGGCCGCCGCCAGTTCTCTCGTCAGCGGGAAGGTATCGCTCATGTAACCCGAGGATCCGGACGCGCTTCACCGAAACGTTGCGAGCGGGTGGCGTTCTTGTGAAGCAACGGTGTCGCCTTCGTTAACCGCCTGCCCGGCGCCGATGGCGTGCTCGAATACATGCGCCAACGCTGACGACGATGCCCTGCCAGAAGCTGTCCGCGACGCTTCCCCTTTCCGGTCCATTCACGAAGCGAAGCCGATCGCAGCTGAGAAGCGCCTTTGAGTTTCCCGATGAGTTGCCATGCGTCGCCATGTGGGGTACGACGGATACGGGTCGCGCAAGGGGAATTGCGTTATCAAAATGTGCAGGGGGATGCTCGGCGATGTCCGAACGACACAAGAGAATTCAAGAGGTAAACACAGATTTCAGAGCGGGCGAAACCGAGGACCAGACCGTTGTCACGATCGAAACCTCACCGGCATTGATGCCACCGCCATGGGTGAACTTCCTGAAACAACGGCTGCACGTGCTGCACCTCGACTGCAAGCATGTGGGGGCTGGGCGAATCGTCGTCATGTCCACACCGCACGCCGCTGAGTCGGTGGCCCGGCTGGTCCTATCGGCGATGCAGTGCGCCGACCACTACTTCCAAACCGCGGTTCGGAACAGGTGAGCCGACGCGGTGAAGAACGAAATAGCAGCCCAGCCCGCGCACCGGCGGGCCGAACTGGGTACGACCGCGGCGGAGTTTTGCGAGCCCTGACGAAACCCCGGGTTGGAACGTGCTGAGGTGCTGCTCGAATCATTGCTTCGAGGCGATGATGTGCCCGTCAATCGTGCAAAATGGAGCCGTTTGTGACCTGGGCCGCGATCATCCAGCGAGTCGAGCCAAGCGTGGCTGCTGCACTTGGTCAACGACTCCGGTCGATGGACTATCGGCCGGGGCAGGTGATCTTCGCTGAAGGAGAACCCGGCGACCGGCTGTATGCCATCGCAGCCGGGAAAGTCAAGATAGCCCGTCGCTCGCCAGACGGCCGTCAGAATCTGCAAACGGTCCTCGGCCCGTCGGACATTTTTGGTGAATTGTCGGTTGCCGAGCCGGGCCCGCGGACGTCAAACGCGACCGCCCTCACCGATGTTCGTGTGATGTCGATGGATCGATCTGAGCTGCGCGCGTTGATGGCCGATCACCCGGAGATCACCGACCAGCTGCTGCGGATGCTTGCTCGGCGGCTGCGGCGCGTCATCGAGACCCAGACCGATCTGGTCTTCACCGACGTGTCTGGCCGGCTGGCCAAGCAGCTGCTGCAGCTGCTGCAGTTCGGCAGCCGGCAGGACGGCGCGATCCGCGTGGTTCACGATCTGACGCATGAGGAGATCGCTCAGCTGGTCGGTGCCAGCCTCGTGAGGGTCGAGAAGGCGCTGACCGATTTCTCCCGCCGCGGCTGGGATGCGGCTGGAAGGCAACAGCGTGCTGATCCTGGACTCCGAATGGTTAACCCGGCGAGCGCGACAAAGGCAGTGGGCGCGCTGACCGCACCGGCGAACCACCCAACGCTTGCCCCGCGCCGAGCCAAGGACCTGGTCAGCGTTTCGGCGGCATCCGTGGATCCTCAAATTCAAATCCGTGGGTCGCATTTTGGGCCCAACGGGGACTTAGCAGGTGATGTTTGGCGCACGTAGCTACGTCGCCACGATCGGCACGTCGGCGGACGCGGCGCAACGTTCTTCGAACGTGCTCACCATGAGATACGGAGGCCCGTTACACGGGTTGCCGCGCTAGGGCCGGTTAGGTCGGCTGGGCTGGGCGAGGACTTCGATGGCGCCGTTGCCGCACGAAGCTCTAAGCGCGGCAACGGTTTCGGTACGGTGGGCGGCCATGGGCGAGGATCTGTCCGGTCGGTGGGAATGAGGTCGAATGGCTCAAAATGGTCCGTGGGAAGCGGCGTCAGACGCTGACCGCGCAGCATGTCATCGATATATCGCCGCAACCCGTGCGCGGTCATCGCTCGTCGTTCCCGTTAACTTGTGCCGCCCGCTGCAGGGCGCGGTGTTGCAGCACCTTGGCGTTCGCCACGCTGACACCCATTTCCGTAGCGGAGTCCTTGACTGAGCACCCCTGCAAGAACCGCAGCTCCAGGATCCGGCGGTAGTTGTCGGGCAGCGCTTCCAACACGACGCGCACCCGCTGGGGGGCCATGCTGATTGCCTCCTCGCTGTCCGGGGCCGCGGCGATGTCCTCGATCGAGGTGATCTCGCGGCCCAGCGTGGCGCGCCAGTGCGCGGCCAGCGTGGTGCGTGCGGTGGCCCGCAGATACGCACGCACCTCGGGTATGGTTGCCGAAATCCGCAGCGGCCCCAGAGCGGCCAAAAATACCTCGGCTGTGAGATCTTCCGCATCGGGCTGATTGCCGACACGCGCGAAGATCGTCCGATACACCCAGGTCGCGTTGTCCCGATAGATCGCCTCCCAATCGGCGTACCGCCCATCCGGCACCATCCGCAGCGCGGGCGGGTTCTCGCGATCGCGATCTGCCATCACACGCCTGTCCGACTCGAGCATTCAGGCCGCAGAAAACACTGCCACCTGCTACAAATGGTCCTCCCGTTTACACGCCCTCACGCGACAACCGCTCAATCCGAAGACCCACCCTCCGCCGCTGCTGTAACCCACGGTCTTACTTAAGGGTGACGAGTTGCATTGGCTTAAGGGTGACGAGTTTGCATTGGGAGGTAGTGATGTTTGCCAATTTCGGTCCTAGGCACTGGCTGGTTCTGGGTGTCGTGATGGTCTTGATGTTCGCTGGCAGCAAGCTGCCCGACGCGGCTCGCTACGCTGGCAAGTCGCTGCGGATCTTCAAGTCCGAGTTGCATGAGCTGCACACGGACGACAGGTGGCCGAGAAACCGCTCGCCCCGCCCACCCGGTCCAGGTGGGGCGCTCACCGCCCCTGCGGGTCAGGCGTCCACCCAAACCAGCACCGACGCCTGACGGTCAACGCCGACCCAGTTCCCGGAAGTCGGTCAAGCACCCGGCGAACACCCGACTGTGCCACACGTTGCTTGCGCCGCGGCGCCTTTGAGATCACCGGACCGGTTGTCGAGCCGGCGTGTAACCCGGGCGGCTATCTATAAAGGATGGTGGCAGTGTCTCCGCGGCCCCGAAACTCCCAGCGAGGGCGGCCGACGTGGCGGCGCGCGTCGACAGACGATCTGTCGAGGCAATGCCAGCTATGCGAATCGCGACGATGTGGGCTATGGCAGTTGCCGGCACTGGTTAACGGGACGGAAGAGCGATGAACGCGCAAGGGTTGCGACGGTATGTCGATGACCTGTTGCGTGGTCGGCGTCCTAAGCCCTATCGCCCGGATGATTTTGAGGCCGCGCAGATCCGCGCCGCGATCGACCTGCGCGCGGCCCGCCCGGGGGCCGACGCGCCGCGGCAGGAGTTCCTGACCGATCTGCATCGGCGCCTTGCCGCGCAGATGCAAGGCGACCAGCCGCCCGCAGCAAAGGTGAGCTGGCTGCGCGCCAGCCGCCGGCAGATGATGGTCGGGCTATCGGCGGCCGCGGCGGCGGCGGTCGCGGCGGTGAGCGCCGATCGCCTGCTCTTCCGCGGTGGGTACGCGCCGGCGGCGGGGCAGCCGGTGGCCGCCGGCGGCGAACTGGTCCCCACCAAGGGCAGCTGGCGGCCGGTGGCGACGAGTTCGGATGTGGTCTCCGACGGCGTGATGCACCCGTTTGAACAAGCCTCGCTGATCGGGTTCGTGCGCCGCGTGGATGGGCGCCCCGAGGCGGTTTCGGGGGTCTGCACACATCAGGGCTGCCGGCTGCGATTCGAGCAATCGACGGACCGGCTGCGCTGCCCGTGTCATTTCGCCTCGTTCTCCCCGACGGGAGAGGTGCTCTCCCATCCGGCGCCGACGGCGCTGGCACCGTTGCCGCGGTTGGAGGTTCGTGAGGTCAACGGCATGATCGAAGTGTTCGCCCCCGGCGAGCCGACCTGACCGCCCTGTCGTGTAACCGGCCTCGCTATCTCTTGGTGAGCATTTCGCAGCTGCGGGCTCTCCACCGATCCGGGAGGTTGCACGTCATGTTCTCCTCAGTGACCTGCCTCAACGGGCATGTGCATCAACTGTTTTCCAAGACCGAGGGCAACGTGACGTTCTACAGCGGCACCACCTACCCGTTACCCCATCCTGGCGACGGGCCGGCACCCAAACCGACTACTTTGCCCGCCCGGAAACTCCACAACGCGCTGGGTATCCGCCAGGTCAGCTACACAAAGGGCCAACAGGCGCTGGCGTTGAAAGAGCAGACACTGTCATGAACACCGTTTCGCAGTGGGCGACGCGCGTGGGCATCGGCGCCACGCTGGCCGTCAGCGGCGTCATCCACGCCTACCTCTACATCCATGGCTACAACCACCTCCCCACGGTTGGGCCGGCGTTCCTGTTGCAGGCCAGCATGTTTTGTGCGCTCGCGGTGCTGGTCCTAGCGGGCGAACCCGTTGGCTGCAGTTGGCCGGCGCGCTGCTGTCCGTGGGGACGCTGATCGCCTTCGCGCTCTCGCGGACCATGGGCCTATTCGGGTTCACCGAGCGCGGCTTTCAACCGTTGCCCCAAGCGGCGCTGAGCGTGATCGCCGAGGTGCTCACCGTGGTTTTGGTGGCGGCGTCTGTGCTGAGCAGCCGCAGCAACACCACGGTCGCGTAGGCCGTTTCTCTCCGCCCGGCCCGTGGTTGGTGGGTGATCGCCTGCGCTTCGCGGCGGTCCACGGGCTGTCACGTGCATGGCGGTCGGGGCCTTCACGGTAAGCCCATCACGCCGCCGCTGCGGCCAGGGCCCCAGCAACTGAGGGCGGCTGGCCGGTTTGTCGGTTTCTCACAATTGTCTGACGCCGCGCCGCGGCCTCATGTCAAATGATGAACCATTGGCGACCGTGCCTCGTTAACTGGGTAAGTGGCCAACGCGATCGCAGGCTTGCAAAAGGACTAATGTGCGGTCAGCAGAGTGACTGGTTTCCCGCATTTTCGGCGCATTATCGACCGCGCGCGCTAGTCACCGCGAGTGAAACATAATCGCGCACGCTGCGACGGGTTCAATAACCAGTGGCGGAGGCACCAATGT
>JAVRPF010000001.1:0-13743 GCA_032162385.1 Mycobacterium sp. | reverse complement strand
GGCCCGCAGGTCAGCGCCATGCTCAAGAGGCTGGGCATCGCAGGTGATTTCAAGGGCGGATTCCGGGTCACCACACCCGAGGTCCTCGACGTCGCCCGGATGGTGCTCTTCGGCCAGGTGGGCAGGGAACTCGTCGGCCTGATCAACGCGCACGGCCCGTACGCCGTCGGCATCACGGGAGAGGACGCGCAGCTGTTCACCGCGATCCGGCGCACTGTCGCCGTCGATGGCGTCGCGACCGACATCGGCCTGGTCGGCGACGTCGAACGGGTGAACACCGCCGCGGTGCTCGATCTCATTGCGGCGGGCCGTATTCCGGTGGTTTCGACGATCGCGCCCGATGCCGACGGGGTGGTGCACAACATCAACGCCGACACCGCGGCCGCGGCCCTGGCCGAAGCGCTGGCGGCCGACAAGCTGTTGATGCTCACCGACGTCGAAGGCCTCTACACCCGCTGGCCGGATCGAGGCTCGCTGGTCAGTGAGATCGACACCGCATCGCTCGCCGAACTTTTGCCGACACTCGAGTCGGGCATGGTGCCCAAGATCGAGGCCTGCCTGCGCGCGGTGGCCGGCGGCGTGCCCAGTGCCCACGTCATCGACGGCCGCGTCGAACACTGCGTCCTGGTCGAGTTGTTCACCGATGATGGTTCCGGAACGAAGGTCGTGAAGAAGTGACCAAAACCGAAGCCCTGCAAGACCGTTGGCAGGCCGTGATGATGGACAACTACGGCATTCCGCCGGTCGCGCTGGTCAGCGGTGACGGCGCGGTGGTGACCGACGCCGACGGCAGGTCCTACGTCGACCTGCTCGGTGGCATCGCCGTCAACGTCCTCGGGCACCGGCATCCCGCCGTGATCGAGGCCGTCACGCGCCAACTGAACACGCTGGGCCACACGTCCAATCTGTACGCGACCGAACCGGGCATCGCGCTCGCCGAAGCCCTGGTCGCCCATCTCGGTGCGGACACACACGCGCGGGTGTTCTTCTGCAATTCGGGCACCGAGGCCAATGAGGTCGCCTTCAAGATCACCCGACTCACCGGGCGCACCAAACTCGTTGCCGCCGAAGGCGCCTTCCACGGCCGCACGATGGGTTCGCTCGCGCTGACAGGTCAACCGTCCAAGCGGGCGCCGTTCGAACCGCTGCCCGGCGACGTCACGCACGTCCCGTACGGCGACATGGAGGCACTTGCGCGTGTCGTCGACACGGACACCGCCGCGGTGTTCCTCGAGCCGATCATGGGGGAGGGCGGCGTCGTCACACCGCCGCCGGGTTACCTGGTCGCCGCGCGTGAGGTCACCGCCGCGCACGGCGCCCTCCTGGTCCTCGACGAGGTGCAGACCGGCGTGGGGCGCACCGGCACGTTCTACGCCCACCAGCACGACGGGATCACACCCGACCTGGTCACGCTGGCAAAGGGTTTGGGCGGCGGACTGCCAATCGGCGCCTGTCTGGGCATCGGCGACGCCGCGGGCCTGTTGACGCCCGGCCTGCACGGCAGCACGTTCGGCGGCAACCCGGTATGCACCGCGGCGGCACTGGCGGTGCTGAAGACGCTGGCCGACGACGATCTGATCAGCCGCGCGGACGTGCTGGGCAAGACGCTGAGCCCCGGCATCGAGGCCATCGGACACCCGTTGGTCGACCACGTCCGTGGCCGCGGTCTGCTGCGCGGCGTGGTGCTGACCGCGCCGCACGGCAAGGCGATCGAGAATGCGGCGCGGGCTGCTGGGTTTCTCGTCAACGCCGCCGCCCCCGACGTGATCCGGTTGGCCCCACCGCTGGTCGTCACCGAGGCGCAGATCGACGCGTTCATCACCGCATTGCCTGCCGTCCTCGACACCGCCACTCAGGCTGCGTCGGAGGCATCGTGACACCGCGACACTTCCTGCGCGACGACGACCTCTCGCCGGGTGAACAGGCCGAGGTGCTGGCGCTGGCCGCGGAGCTGAAGCGGGCGCCGATGAGCAGACGACCTCTGGAAGGCCCTCGCGGCGTCGCCGTCATCTTCGAGAAGAACTCCACCCGCACCCGGTTCTCGTTCGAGATGGGCATCGCACAGCTCGGCGGTCACGCCGTGGTCGTCGACGGCCGCAGTACCCAACTCGGTCGCGAGGAGACGCTCGAGGACACCGGCCGGGTGCTGTCCCGCTACGTCGACGCCATCGTGTGGCGGACGTTCGCACAGGAACGGTTGAGCACCATGGCCTCCGGCTCGTCGGTGCCGATCGTGAACGCCTTGTCCGACGAGTTCCACCCGTGCCAGGTGCTGGCCGACCTGCAGACGCTGGCCGAGCGCAAGGGCACGCTGGCGGGCCTGCGGATGGCCTACTTCGGCGACGGCGCGAACAACATGGCGCACTCGCTGATGCTGGGCGGTGTGACCGCGGGCATCGACGTGACCATCGCGGCCCCAGCTGGTTTCGAACCCGATCCGCAGTTCGTCGACGCGGCCCGGGTACGGGCCAGCGACACCGGAGCGACGGTGTACGTGACGGCCGATCCGCGAGCCGCGGCGGACGGTGTCGACGTGGTGGTGACGGACACCTGGACGTCGATGGGGCAGGAGAACGACGGCCTCGACCGGGTGCGGCCGTTCCAGCCCTTCCAGATCAACGGCGACCTGATGAGCCTGGCAGATCCCGGCGCCGTCGTGCTGCACTGCCTGCCCGCACACCGCGGACAAGAGATCACCGACGACGTCATCGACGGACCCCGAAGCGCCGTGTGGGACGAGGCGGAGAACCGGTTGCACGCCCAGAAAGCGTTGCTGGTGTGGCTGCTGGAGCGCTCATGACCGTCGAGCGAGAAGCGAAGCGGGATCGCGCATGACCGCAGCAACCCGGGCCGGGCGACAGGCGCGCATCGTGACGCTCCTTTCGTCGAACTTGGTGCGCAGCCAGAGCGAGCTGGCGACGATGCTCGCCGAGGAGGGCATCGAGGTCACCCAGGCCACGCTGTCACGCGACCTGGAGGAACTCGGCGCGGTCAAGCTGCGCGGTGCCGACGGTGGCGTCGGCGTGTACGTCGTGCCCGAGGACGGCAGCCCGGTGCGGGGAGTTTCCGGTGGCACGGAACGGATGTCGCGCCTGCTTGGTGACCTCCTCGTGTCCACCGACGCCAGCGCCAACCTGGCGGTGCTGCGCACCCCGCCCGGGGCGGCGCACTACCTCGCCAGTGCGATCGACCGTTCCGCACTGCCCTATGTGGTGGGCACCATCGCAGGCGATGACACCATCCTGGTGGTGGCCCGCGAACCCATGACGGGCGCCGAACTGGCCGCAAGGCTTGAGAACAAAGGAGATTGATTCATGTCCGAACGCGTCATCTTGGCGTATTCCGGCGGTCTGGACACCTCGGTCGCGATCAGCTGGATCGGCAAGGAGACCGGTCGCGAGGTGGTGGCGGTCGCCATCGACCTCGGGCAGGGCGGTGAGGACATGGAGGTGGTCCGGCAGCGTGCGCTGGACTGCGGCGCGGCGGAGGCCGTCGTGATCGACGCCCGCGACGAGTTCGCCGAGGAATACTGCCTGCCGACGATCAGGTCGAATGCGCTCTACATGGACCGCTACCCGCTAGTGTCGGCGATCAGCAGGCCGCTGATCGTCAAGCACCTCGTCGAGGCGGCGCGCGCGCACGGCGGCGGCATCGTCGCCCACGGTTGCACGGGCAAGGGCAACGACCAGGTCCGCTTCGAGGTGGGGTTCGCCTCGCTGGCCCCCGATCTGGACGTGCTCGCACCGGTCCGCGACTACGCGTGGACCCGGGAGAAGGCGATCGCATTCGCCGAGGAGAACGCCATCCCGATCAACGTGACGAAGCGGTCGCCGTTCTCGATCGATCAGAACGTGTGGGGCCGCGCGGTGGAAACCGGTTTCCTCGAACACCTTTGGAACGCCCCCACCAAGGACGTCTACGACTACACCGAGGACCCCACCGTCAACTGGAGCTCACCCGACGAGGTCATCGTGGGCTTCGAGAAGGGCGCGCCGGTGTCGATCGACGGCAGGCCCGTGACGGTGCTCGAGGCGATCGTTGAACTGAATCGGCGGGCGGGCGCGCAGGGCGTCGGCCGGCTCGACGTGGTCGAGGACCGGCTGGTCGGCATCAAGAGCCGCGAGATCTACGAGGCGCCCGGCGCCATGGCGCTCATCACCGCGCACACCGAGCTCGAGCACGTGACCTTGGAGCGCGAACTGGCCCGGTTCAAGCGGACCACCGACCAGCGGTGGGGCGAGTTGGTCTACGACGGCCTCTGGTACTCGCCGCTGAAGACGGCGCTGGAGACGTTCGTGAACCACACGCAGGAGCACGTCACGGGAGAGATCCGGATGGTGTTGCACGGCGGCCACATTGCGGTCAACGGTCGCCGGAGCGCCGAGTCGCTGTACGACTTCAACCTCGCCACCTACGACGAAGGCGACACGTTCGACCAGTCCAGCGCCAAGGGTTTCGTGCACGTGCACGGGCTGTCCTCCAAGATTGCCGCGCAGCGGGACCTGGCCAGTGAGCACTAACGAGGGTTCGCTCTGGGGCGGGCGGTTCGCCTCCGGGCCCTCGGAAGCGCTTGCCGCGCTGAGCAAGTCCACCCACTTCGACTGGGTGCTGGCGCCCTACGACGTCACCGCGTCCAAAGCGCACGCACGCGTGCTGTTCCGGGCGGGTCTGCTGACCGAGGAGCAACGCGACGGGCTACTGGCCGGCCTGGACAGCCTCGGCGCGGACGTCGCCGACGGCAGCTTCGGCCCGCTGCAGTCAGACGAGGACGTGCACGGTGCGCTGGAGCGGGGGCTGATCGACCGGGTCGGCGACGATCTCGGCGGACGGCTGCGGGCCGGCCGGTCACGAAACGACCAGGTCGCCACGCTCTTCCGGATGTGGCTGCGCGACGCGATGCGGACCGTCGGCAACGGCGTGCTCGACGTCGTCGCCGCGCTGGCCATGCAGGCCGCCTCGCATCCCACCGCGATCATGCCGGGCAAGACCCATCTGCAGTCGGCGCAGCCGGTCCTGCTGGCCCATCACCTCCTTGCCCACGCCCACCCGCTGCTGCGCGACGTGGCGCGGATCGTCGACTTCGACGCGCGAGCCGCCGTGTCGCCCTACGGATCCGGCGCGCTGGCGGGTTCGTCGCTGGGACTGGACCCCGACGCCATCGCCGCGGAACTCGGCTTCACCGCCGCCGCCGACAACTCCATCGACGCCACCGCATCGCGCGACTTCGCCGCGGAGGGCGCGTTCGTGCTGGCGATGATCGCCGTCGACCTGTCCCGGCTCGCCGAGGACGTCATCCTCTGGAGCACCACCGAATTCGGCTACGTCAGGCTGCACGACTCCTGGTCGACCGGCAGCTCGATCATGCCGCAGAAGAAGAATCCCGACATCGCCGAACTGGCGCGCGGGAAGTCGGGTCGGCTGATCGGCAACCTCACCGGGTTGCTCGCCACGCTCAAGGCCCAGCCGCTGGCGTACAACCGGGATCTGCAGGAAGACAAGGAGCCGGTGTTCGATTCCGTCGGCCAACTCGAACTGCTGTTGCCTGCGATGGCCGGGCTGGTCGGCACGCTGCTCTTCGACACCGACCGGATGGCCGAACTCGCCCCGCTGGGCTACACGCTGGCCACCGACGTCGCCGAATGGCTGGTGCGCCAAGGTGTGTCGTTCCGCGTCGCCCACGAGGCGGCGGGCGCCGCGGTGCGTGCCGCCGAGGCGCGTGGCGTCGGGCTCGAGGAACTCGCCGACGACGAGCTGGCCGGAATTCACCCCGGGCTCACGGCCGAGGTCCGCGACGTACTGACCGTTGCGGGATCGGTGAACTCGCGGGACGCCAGGGGCGGCACGTCCCCGATTCAGGTGGCCAAGCAGCTCGGCATCGTCCGCGACAGCGCGGATACGCTGCGGGCGATGCTCCGATAGCGGCTACCTTTGGGGATTGACTGAATGTGTCACGTTCTGAGTGTGCCGTCCGTGCGATCTGCTGTCGCGCCGCTCAATTCCCGTGTGACGGCTAGGAAATTGACCATGGTTGGGTTCCGGTTGTCGCGCCGGTGGGCGAAGCGAGATGAATCACTCGCGTCGCGGGCCGAAGGTGGCGGTAGACGACGTCGTCGCGACGAAGCCGCGCGACCGACGACGGCACCACCGAGACACCCAGACCCGCGGCGATCAGGGCCACGATGGTCTGCATCTGCACAGCTTCCTGGGCGATGCGTGGGGTGAAACCCGCTTGCGCGCAATAGCTTATGATCTGCTCGAACAGGCCCGGCCCGAGCTCGCGTGGGAACAACACGAACGGTTCGTCGGCGAGGAGCTGGGCGGCGATCGTGCGATCTCGAGCCAATGGATGGCCAACCGGTAGCGCCACCATGAGCCGTTCCGAGCCGACCGGCTCGACCTCGATGGGATCGGATTCGGTGAGCGGCAAAGGCGGACGCAGCAGCCCCACGTCCAAGCCTCCGCTGCGCAGCGCCTGGACCTGTTGGACGGTGGGCATCTCCCGGAGGGAAAGCGTTACCGTCGGATAGGTGGCGCGAAAGCGGCGCAACGCCGCAGGAAGCAGCGTCATCGTCGCCGAACCCACGAACCCGAGCGCAAGTTGGCCGGTCTCCCCGCGTCCCGCGTGCTGAGCGGCCTCGCGAGCGGCCAACGCCTGCGCCAACATCTGTCGCGCGGCGGGCAACAGGGTCCTGCCAGCAGCGGTCAACTGAACCCGACGGCTATTGCGGTCGAATAGCGGGACGCCCAGGTCTTTCTCCAGGCGACGGATCTGCTGACTCAATGGAGGCTGCCTAATGCCCAGTTTCTTGGCGGCCCGGCCGAAGTGCAGCTCGTCGGCCACCGCCACGAAATACCGCAGGTGCCGGAACTCCACGCACCAACGATACGTGCTCCATATCGCTGGCACCTGATTGTGGATGGGCCGGATCAATCGGCGCTGATTCCAGTAAATGTTGAGGTATCGCAACCACTTCGATCCCATTCAATCCCATTGGAGGAGACCAGACACCGTGCGCCGAATGCGCAAGATCGTCGCTACCGCTGGCGCGGCGGCCGTCATGGCGCTCACCCCGCCCGTTGCCGGCTGCGGGGCCGACGAACGCATCGTTCGCTCCGACTATTACGTGACCAGTGACCCTGGGATGCAAATAGCCGTCCGCGAGGTCAGCTCGGACTCACCCGATCCGGCCAAGCGGTCCGTGCTGTTGCTGCATGGCGCGCGGGTACCCGGTGTCGCGAGTTTCGACCTGGCGGTCGCTGGCGGCTCGCTTGCCGCCGATCTGGCCTATGCCGGACACCGGGTGTTCGTGATGGATGCCCGAGGCTACGGCGGTTCCACCCGGCCCTCCGCACTCTCCGAACCACCCGAGGCCAACCCGCCGCAGGTCCGTTCCGATGTGGTGGTCCGCGACGTGGCAGCGGTCGTTGATCACATCGCTGAACGCGCCCGCGAGGAGCACCCCGATGGCAAGGTCGCCTTGCTCGGATGGGCCACCGGCGCCCACTGGCTCGGTCAATTCGCCGCAACGCATCCGGACCGGGTCAGCCACCTAATGCTGTACAACGCGCTGTACGGGCCGATCGACGGGCATCCGACGATGGGCCGCGGCAGCGACTACGAGGATCCCAACGGGCCCGGCCGGTTCAACGCCGGGGAGTTCGGCGCGTACCGCTTGGTCGCCGGGCCAAGCCTGCTGCCGTCTTGGGACCAGCGCATTCCCACCGACGACAAGTCCATCTGGCGGGATCCCGCCGTGGTCGACGCGTATGTTCGTGCGGCCCTGGCCTCCGACCCCACCAGCGGCACCCGTAGCCCGCCCAGCTTCCGCGCCCCTTCCGGGGCGATCGAGGACAGCTTTTACCTTGCGACCGGGCGGCAGTTGTGGGACGCGGCCTCGATTAGTGCACCGACACTGGTCCTGCGCAGCGAGCACGATTTCTGGAGTCGCCCCGAGGACGCTCAACTGCTCGTTCGTCACCTCACGCGCGCACGCACTGTCCGCAACGTCGAGCTGGACAACGCTACGCACTACGTTCACCTGGACCGCCCGCAATATGGCCGAGACCAGTTCCTCGCCGAGATCGCCCGGTTTCTCGCCGAGACGTAGCCTCGCACCTACTAGCCTTCGGCCGCGGCCAGCCACGCCTCTTCGAGTGATTCCTTCCGAGCCTGCAGCTCGTTCAGTTCAGCGTTCAACTCGGCTGCCCGCACGTGGTCGGCGGCGGCCTCGGCCATGGTGTGGTGCACGGCCGCGATCCGTTGGTCGAGCTTGCCGAGTTGACTCTCGATGCGGGCCAACTCCTTTCCCGCACGGCGCTCACGTGCCGAGGCGGACTCGGTGCGCTCGGCGCGGCGGCCCGACGTCTCGGCGTCGACCGCCGACCGCTCGGCCAGGTACTGCTCGATGCCGCCGGGCAGCAGCACGCAGCGGCCCCCGCCTGGCAGCGCATAGGTGACGTCGGCGACCCGCTCGAGGAAGTAGCGGTCGTGCGTCACCACGATCAGCGTGCCGGGCCAGCCGTCCAGGTAGTCCTCGATGACGTTCAGCGTGTCGATGTCCAGGTCGTTGGTCGGCTCGTCGAGCAGCAGCACGTTCGGTTCGTCGAGCAGCAACCGGAGGAACTGGAACCGCCGCCGTTCGCCGCCCGAGAGGTCGGCCAGCCGCGTGGTCAGCTTGTCGCCGGTGAACCCGAAGTCCTCCAGCAGGGTGGCGGTGCTCACCTCCTTGCCGCCCGCGAGTTCGGTGATCCGCTTGGCGCTCTCGACCGCGTCGAGCACACGCTCGTTGCCGTCCATCTCGACGAGTGCCTGGCTGAGGTAACCGATCCTGAGCGTCTTGCCCCGTTTGATGGTGCCCGCGGACGGCGTCAGCTCGCCGGTCAACAGCTTCAGCACCGATGTCTTGCCGGTCCCGTTGACGCCGACCAGTCCGATCCGCACACCCGGCCCGATGGACCAGTCCAGCTTGTCCAGGATCACCCGGTCGCCGAGTTCCAGGCTCACGCGGTGCAGATCGAACACGTCCTTTCCCAGCCGGGCCGTCGCGAACCGCTGCAGTGCGAGGGAGTCCCGCGGCTCCGGCTCGTTGGCGATCAACTCGTTGGCTGCCTGGATGCGGAACTTCGGCTTCGAGGTGCGCGCGGGCGGTCCCCGGCGCAGCCACGCCAGTTCCTTTCGCATCAGGTTGCGCCTGCGGGCCTCAGTGCCTGCGGCCAGCCGCGTCCGTTCCGCGCGGACCAGCACGTAGGCCGCATATCCGCCCTCGTAGGCATCGACGTCGCCGTCGTGCACCTCCCAGATGCGCGTGCACACGGCGTCCAGGAACCACCGGTCGTGGCTGACCACCACGAGCGCCTTCGACCGCAACTGGGACAGGTGGCCCGCCAGCCACCCGATGACCTCGACGTCGAGGTGGTTGGTGGGCTCGTCCAGCACCAGGACGTCGTGGCCGGCCAGCAGCACCGCGGCCAGCGCCACCCGACGCCGTTCACCGCCGCTGAGGTCAGCGACCTCGCTGTCCAGGCCGACGTCGGCCAGCAGGTGCTCGACCACCGACCGGGTGTCGGGTTCGGCCGCCCAGATGTGGTCGGGACGCCCGCCCACGATCACGTCGCGAACCGTGGCGTCCGCGGCGAAGTCGTCGGCCTGGTGCAGGTATCCCACGGATAGGCCCGAGGTATGGGTGACCCGGCCCGAATCGGGCGGCCGGGTCGTCGTCAGCACCTGCAGCAGCGTCGTCTTGCCGTCGCCGTTGCGGCCGACGACACCGATCGCCTCGCCCTCGTCGACGCCGAGGCTGACGCCATCGAGCAGGGTCCGGGTGCCGTGGCCGACGCTCGCGCGTTCGACGTTGATCAGGTTCGCCATCAGCCGCCGATCATAGGGCCGCCGATGAAGACGACGGTCGGTGCAATCCCAGCGGAACGCCATGGTCGCTGTGCCATGATGACGTCGGATCGGGGGATCGGGACGTCACAAAAGGGGAGCCCAGTGGACCTGTCGGCGATCACCAGGCCGGTCGGGCGGTTGGTCGCAACCGCTCAGAACGGCCTGGAGGTACTGCGCTACGGCGGCCTCGAGACCGGTGCGGTGCCGTCGCCGTTCCAGATCATCGAGAGCGTGCCGATGTACCGGCTACGACGGTACTTCCCGCCCGACACCAGACCGGGGGCCAAGCCCGCCGGACCGCCCGTCCTGATGGTGCACCCGATGATGATGTCGGCCGACATGTGGGACGTCACGCGGGACGACGGCGCGGTGGGCATTCTGCACGAGGCAGGCATCGATCCGTGGGTCATCGACTTCGGTTCGCCCGACCGGGTCGAGGGCGGCATGCAACGCAACCTGGCCGATCACGTCGTCGCGCTGAGTGAGGCGATCGACACCGTCAAGACGGTCACGGACCGCGACGTGCACCTCGCCGGCTATTCGCAGGGCGGCATGTTCGCCTATCAGACCGCGGCGTACCGGCATTCGAAGGATCTGGCGAGCATCATCGCGTTCGGCTCTCCGGTGGACACCCTGGCGGGCCTGCCGATGAACCTGCCCGCCGGTTTCAGCGCCGCGGCCGCCGACTTCATGGCCGACCACGTGTTCAGCCGCATCGACATCCCCGGCTGGCTCGCCCGCACCGGGTTCCAGATGCTCGATCCGCTCAAGACCGCGCAGGCACGACTGGACTTCCTGCGCCAGCTGCACGACCGTGAGGCACTGCTGCCCCGGGAACAGCAGCGGCGGTTCCTCTCGTCGGATGGCTGGATCGCCTGGTCGGGGCCGGCGATCGCGGAATTGCTCAAGCAGTTCATCGCGCACAACCGGATGATGTCCGGCGGGTTCAGCATTCGCGGCGACCTGGTCACCCTCAGTGATATCGACTGCCCCGTGCTGGCCGTGGTGGGCGAGGTCGACGACATCGGCCAGCCGGCGTCGGTGCGCGGCATCAAGCGCGCCGCCCCACAGGCGGAGGTCTACGAATACCTCATCCGCACCGGCCACTTCGGCCTGGTGGTGGGCTCCAGGGCGGCCACCCAGACGTGGCCGACGGTCGCCAGTTGGGTGAAGTGGCTGGCCGGCGACGGCGAGATGCCCGAGCAGGTCGTCCCGATGGCGCTGCAGCCCGCGGAGCACAGCGAGAGCGGCGTTCCCATTGCGTCGCGGGTGGCGCACGGTGCAGCCGCCGCGACGGAGATGACGTTCAGCCTGGCCCGCTCGGCCGCCGACGCGTTTGTGGCAGCCAACAAGTCAGCCCGCGCGCTGGCCGCCGAGACCGTCCGCACGTTGCCACGGCTTGCACGCCTGGGCCAGATCAACGACCACACCCGCATCTCGCTCGGCCGGATCCTGTCCGAGCAGGCCCGCGGGGCGCCCGACGGCGAGTTCCTGCTGTTCGACGGTCGGGTGCACACCTATGAGGCGGTGGACCGCCGCATCAACAACGTGGTCCGTGGCCTGATCGGAGTCGGCGTGCGGCAAGGCGCCCACGTCGGCGTCCTGATGGAGACGCGGCCCAGTGCCCTGGTCGCCATCGCCGCGCTCTCGCGACTCGGTGCGGTGGCCGTGCTCATGCCGCCCGACGGGGATCTGGCCGAAGCGGCCCGCATCGGCGCCGTGTCCGACGTCATTGCCGATCCTGGCAACCTCGAGGCGGCGCGGCGGCTGCCGCTGCGCGTGCTGGTCCTCGGCGGCGGCGAGACGCGCGAACTGCACCTTCCCGAGGACGCCGACGTCACCGACATGGAGCAGATCGACCCGGACGTGGTCGAGCTGCCGGGTTGGTATCGGCCCAATCCCGGATACGCCAAGGATCTCGCCTACGTCGCATTTGCCACCGCCAACGGCGAGCTAGTGGCCCGCCAGATCACCAACTTCCGGTGGGCGCTTTCCGCGTTCGGCACGGCGTCGGCGGCCAACCTCGGCCGCAGCGACACTGTCTACTGCCTCACCCCGCTGCATCACCAGTCCGGCCTGCTGGTCAGCCTGGGCGGCGCCGTGGTGGGCGGCACCCGCATCGCGCTGTCGCGGGGTCTGCGTCCCGACCGGTTCGTCCACGAACTACGCCAGTACGGCGTCACGGTCGTCTCCTACACCTGGGCGATGCTGCGCGACGTCATCGACGACCCGTCGTTCACGATCAACGGCAACCACCCGGTCCGCCTGTTCATCGGCTCGGGCATGCCCACCGGGCTGTGGAAGCGCGTCGAGGAGGAGTTCGAGCCCGCGCACATCGTCGAGTTCTTCGCCACCACCGACGGGCAGGCCGTGCTGGCGAACGTGTCCGGGGCCAAGATCGGCAGCGAGGGACGCCCCCTTCCCGGCGGCGGGCACGTCGAGCTCGCCGCGTACGACGTCGACGACGATTTGATCCTCGAGGACGACCGTGGATTCGTGAGGTTGGCGCAGGCAGGCGAGGTCGGCGTGCTGCTCGCCCACCCGCGCGGTCCGATCGATCCGACCGCGTCGATCAAGCGGGGAGTGTTCGCCCCCGCGGACACCTGGGTATCGACGGAGTACCTGTTCCGGCGGGACGAGGACGGCGACTTCTGGCTCGTCGACAACCGCGGTTCGGTCATCCGCACCGCCCGCGGGCCCGTCTTCGCCGCGGCCGTCAACGACGCCGGGGGCCGAGTCGGCGCCGTGGACCTGTCGGTCACCTACGGGGTCGAGGTCGACGGGCTGCAGCTCGCGGTCACCGCTCTCGCGCTCGCCCCCGGCGGGAGCGTGCCGACGGCCGACCTGAACGAGGCGCTGGCCGCGCTCGCGGTCGGCGTCCCGCCCGACATCATCCACGTGGTGCCGGAGATGAAGCTCAGCGCGTCGTACCGGCCGCTGCTCGGTCCGCTCGAGGCGGCCGGCATCCCGAAGCCGTCGCGCTACGCCTGGTATCTCGACGAGGACACGAACCGCTACAAGCGGCTCACAGTGGCGGTGCGGGCCGAGTTGATGGGCGCGGCCGGTGACGACTGAGGGTGTGCCGCGGTCGCGGCACACTGTTAGGCTCCCGCTGGTGGCAGATAGCCGCATTGGGTCGGGCAAGGCTCCGCATGGAGGATCGATGACATCGCAGACCGGCAGGAACACGGGCTGGCGGCGCGCCGTCACCGGGGCGGTGGCCAGTGCTGCACTGGCCGCGGGCCTGATGGTCGGGTTGGGGTCGGGCACCGCGAATGCCGATGTGCTCGATGACATCGGCCGGCAGTACGACACCGGTGCCGGTGGTGGTCAGGTTTCGCAACTGATCCACACGGCTCTCAAGATGCGCGCCCTTGGCTTCGTCCCGTCCAAGGGCAACATGGACGATCTCGTCGCCGCGATGGACAAGCGCCCCAACCAGGTGCCGTTGATCAACGCACTGGAGAACACCGTTGCCTTCCAGAAGCGAAATCAGGCGCGTGGCGTGCAGCAGCAGAAGCCGGTGACCATCGGGATCAATCAGTACGACCCGACCAACCCAGGAGGCGGTCCGGGTGGATTCGGCATCGGCGCGCCCGGCGGCGGAATCAACATCCCACTGGGCCCGTAGCCGTCGTGCTCGACGAACGGTTACGCGGCATCCTGGTGTGCCCCGAGGACCGCGGCCCGTTGCTGCTGGTTGGCGACGAATTTCTGTACAACCCGAGGCTGCGACGTGCCTACCGGATCGAGGCGGGCGTGCCCGTGCTGCTCGTCGACGAGGCCGTGACGATCAACGACGATGCGGAGCATCAGCGGCTGCTCGAGCGCGCCGAACCCTAGCCCAGCCCCGG